>JAYYQC010000166.1:0-10287 GCA_036128675.1 Myxococcota bacterium
ATAATATCGCCGGCGTGCACCGGGACCATTCGCCCATGAAGGTCTTCGATCTGATTGTAGCTGGACTTAGTATCCAGAGCTTTTACCGCAAGAACGGTTCCCTGCTCCGCAGGAATAGGTGCCCCAACAACAACCTCCCGATGGAGATTGGCGTTACGCGTCGACGATGCAATTTTATCCAATCTTAGCTTCATATCTCATTCATCTCCCCGAGACCGCTCAGAATCCGTCGGTCCCCACCCAATCGCTCAAGTTCTTAAGTCCGGTATCCCCATCGACCATCACGAAGATGGTGTCGTTGCCCGCAAGCGTCGCAACAACGCCGGGGAGCTCTGCCTCATCGATAAGCTGAGCGAGGATAGGTGCCCCAGCTGACTTCGTCTTGAGATAAAGCATCGTTCCCGACTCTACTTTCCCGGCGCTCAGTACCGGGATCCCCTCTGGCAATGCCGAGCCGAGGGAAGTATAATATCCATCATGTTTTCTAACGCGCTGCGTTTTCAACTCTCGTGAGATAGATGCTTGAGTCGCCTCAAACCCAGACTTATTAAGGGCTTCAACCAGTTCAGACTGGGTCCGATACCGGCCTTCACGAATGAGTTCTCGTAGTCTATCCTGCCACATGCCGTGCATATTATTCATATATTCACGTAACACAAGTACTTTCGAAACCTCTGCGCTACAACTCCTAAACACCTTGATGACGACTAAAATTCGGTAAGCGGTTTTGGCGCTTTCTGAATCAGTGGTGACGCTGCGCTTTCTCCCGCTTTCTTAACGCGTTGCGGCATGTACGCCGCAGAGCAGATTCTTTACCCACCCATGATCTCGTGCATTGCTCGCGTGATCGTCCTTCGGCATACTGGGTCCCATCGTGAGTTTTGTAAGTGAAAGTGCCAACCTGGTCCGTGCCTTTTTAGAGGCTGATAAGATTGCGGAGGGGGCGGAGCATCCACTCCTCACCGCCCATGTCCTCTTAGCTCTCTTTACCTTTCCAAACCGTGCGATGCAGTTGCTCTTAGAGCGAGATATCGACCAAGACCAGATTCTAGATGCATTCAGAGAAGTCGAAGATGAACCATCAAAGATGGTAAAGCGGCTGCGCAGTCGCGCTCGGGACATAGCAGAGGGCTCAAGCACCAAAGAAGTCGATTGCCTGCATCTCTTAATCGCCATGACCCGTTTACGCGACTGCTTCGCCTACCGCCTTCTGGAGAGAAGCGGCGTACCACTCACCGCGCTACGCAACCAGGCGGTGAGCTATGTCACCGGCTCGATGCCGCGACGCTATCAATCGATTCCGAAATCCGGCCTCGAATCGAAGGCCATGTTTTCGCCACGACCATCCTCACAGCGCGTTGCGAGTCCGCGCGTGTTGGAGGCCGAGCCCAAACCGGCCGAGCAGCCGGTGCCGCGCGCCAAACCAAGCCCCGCGGCTGCGCCGGAGCCTGCTCCTCCACAAACACCTGCGATTCAACTTGAAGCAGATAAGACCGATGCGACACCACAGGCCAAAGCAGCCACCGACGCAAATGGCCAGCCACTGCCTATCGAAGAGCTGGCCCCCACCCTTGCGACACTTGGTGTGGACCTCTGCCAAAAAGCGAAGGATGGCGACTTAGACATCGTCTTTGGACGCGATAGTGAGCTTCAATCTCTGATCGATATTCTCGGCAAGCGTCGGAGCAATAACCCGATTCTCATCGGCCCACCCGGTGTTGGGAAGACTGCAATTGTTGAGGGACTCGCGGTGCTTATCGCACGCGGGAATGAAGAGGTGCAGCACTTTGCAGATAAACGGCTCTTCGCCCTCGATACCGGCGCACTCGTCGCCGGCACCAGTCTGCGTGGAGCCTTCAGCGAGCGTATGCAGGCGATTAAAAAGGAAGTAAAAGATGCGGGCGGGTCTATCATCGTCTTCATTGATGAAATTCATACGCTCATGGGTGCAGGAAGCAGCGGCGAAAGCGCTCAAGACGCGGCCAATGAACTCAAGACTGCGCTGGCACGCGGCGACTTCCCTTGCATTGGCGCGACAACAATCGATGAATTCAAGAAACACGTAGAAAAAGACCCAGCTCTCGAGCGTCGCTTCACACCTATCTCAGTGGATGAGCCGAGCCCAGATGAGGCCATCCTGATTCTCGAAGGCGGCGTGGCACCCTACGCAGAACACCATCGAGTGGACTACCATCTGGATGCGATTCATGCGGCAGTTCGTCTTACCCATCAGTTCGTCAGCGAACGAAAGCTCCCCGACAAAGCATTTGCCGCACTGGACCTCGCAGGTTCGAGGGCTCGACGACGCGGACGAGACTTGGTTGACCTGCTCGAAGTAGCCAAGGTCGTTCATGAATGGACACAGGTACCACTGGAGCGCTTGGCCGACGTTGATGCAGACCGATTTGCAAATGCAGAGGAAACGCTTGGGCGTACCTTTATCGGACATAAGTCGGTCATCACATCGGTCACAAAAGCGCTCAAGCGCGGCTTTGCTGGGTTTGCTACCCATCGGCCCATCGGAAGCTTTCTCTTTCTCGGGCCCACTGGCGTCGGGAAGACCGAGCTCGTGAAGGTGCTCGCTGAGTTTCTCTTTGGGCGTAAGGATGCGGTCGTTCGGCTCGACATGAGTGAATATACCGAAAAGCACTCCATCGCTCGTCTGGTCGGAGCACAGCCGGGCTACGTAGGCCACGATCAGGGCGGTCTTCTAACCGAAGCATTGAGAAAGCGTCCCTTTCAAATCGTGCTCTTTGACGAAATTGAGAAGGGGCACCCAGATGTACTCAATTTGCTCCTACAGATTCTAGATGAAGGACATCTAACCGACTCCAAAGGACGGACCGTCAGCTTCTCAAATGCCGTGGTCGTTTTGACCTCAAACCTTGGAGCAGATGCACTCAAGCGCTCAACAACACCAACCATCGGTTTCGGAACACCAACCGAAGATTCATTCAAGACCGATGCATCGGTTGTCCTGGAGAGAGCTCGTGAACAAATACTGCCTGAGCTCTGGGGACGTCTTGATGAGCGGCAAGTCTTTCTACCACTCTCGCGAAACGAGCTCATTGAAGTGACAGAATTACAACTTCGAGCGATGCGGCGTACGCTCTACGCGGAGAAGCAGATGGAAGTCTGTTGGAGTGAAGACGTGTGTAGCTGGGTTCTCGATAAGGCTGACCCAGACGAGACCGGTGCTCGGGGTATTCGCCAGATCGTACAAAACGATGTTGAGGCTAGACTCGCCGATGAGATCATCAACGGTGACCTGACCATTGGTGATACTGCGCGTCTTGATGTCGAAGATGGAACCTTGGTCATTCGCATCGAAGAGCCGACACTCGAAGCCGTTGCCGGCGCGAGCGTCTAAGTTATCGCTTGATGGGCTCCCCCTCACCAATAACCCGAATTGCAATCTGGGGACTGGGTCGCGTCGGTACCGGCTTCGCGCTCGCGCGCAGTAAGCTTCCTATCTCCCTTTATCTCTTCTCAACTTCTGCAACGTCTCGCGAGAGAGCATCCAATCTCGGGCTCGAAGTTGAAGCATCGCAAGACGCATGGTCGCAGAACGCTAAAGAGGCGGACATCATCGCTTTTGCCTGGAGCGATGATGCAATCTCAGAAGCCCTCAATGCATGCACATTTGAGCCAAGCTCAACCCAACTCCTCTTGCACTTTTCCGGCTTGCTCAACGCAGATGATCTCGGTGCGACCACCGCACTAAAGGCGTCTCTTCATCCACTCGCAGCATGTCCAACCCCTCGTGCAGCGGAGACGGTGTTTAAAAATGGGCCATTGGTTCTGGAAGGATCGGTCGATGCACTTGCTCGGCTAAAGTCACTCACCGAGAGTTTAGGGGCGGATATCTACTACCTTCGAGAAGGACAGAAAGCGCACTACCACGCTGGTGCAGTACTTGGCTCCAATGCGCTTATTGGACTCCTGCATGCAGCGCTCCAAGAATGGAATAGCGCTGGGCTTCACAACAGCGAGCAGCTTATACTCTCACTCGCACAATCTGCGATCGATGGAGCACACGCACTCGGTCTTCGAGATGGTTTGACTGGGCCGTTGAAGCGTGCGGACCAAGGAAGCCTCGAGAAACACCTGAGCGCATTAAAGACTGATCGCCTCTCGCTCTACAAGATTCTCAATCGAGAACTCATTCAGCTTTTGGGCGAGGAGCACTTCGAGCCAAAGACAGTCGCGAAATTACAAGAGCTTCTCAAAGAGGACTAGCGAGAGGTCACGACCGAGTCGCCCGCTTCAATTTCTTGCTGCGAAGAAAGCACCAAGCAGGTCGAGCCCTCGGGCTTCGCGTCGATGACTAAGAGCTTGGCGACCGCCTTAGCACTATCACTGAACGTATCATCGATCAGCGACGTCATGACGCTGTCCTGCTTAAGAACATCAAACGTCACACCTCTCTTCACCCCGGCATTGAGACCCTGATCAATAAAGACGATACTGCCGGCTTCTGCATAACGGTTTCGACTGGATTGGGTTGCAATCAGTCGTCCCTGAATCCCGGTTGCCGAGCGTTCCTCTTGAATAATCTGAAATGGATTCTGCACCATCGGGGTCAGCAACTGTCCTGGTTCAATTTCAAGAACTGACTTTACAACCTTCGCGCGATATCCCTTTCCGTCTTGAGGTCCTAAAATGACCAATCCCGTCAATTCAGTCATCACTCCCCAAGTATCACCTGAATCAGGGTCTTTCACTTCTCCGGCGTTACGGTAGGTCAAATAAAGGTCATTGAGCTGGGCACCGTGTCCTTCATTGAGTTCAACGATAATGTCATCACCCGCACCAAGAAGAGTCTCCCCAACCTGGATGCCGCGAACTGTACCGACATCCGCAAGTTCGTTCTTGGTGACAAAAGCTCCGACGAAAACCCGATGCCCCGTTGGTGCTTTACGCCTCATGCGCGGCTGAATCACCTCAATCTCTTCAATCGCGCCCAGACCAGAGAAAAGGTCAGATTCCATATCTTCATCGGGGTCAGCCCCGTCGATTGTTTCGACGAAAAGGTCGCTGTCCGACACATCATCGGAGGCATCCATGCCGCCCTCATACGCATCGTCATCTTCAACTGCACCATCTGCAAACGCCTCCCCTGCTAATTCGACCTCAACTTCCGAGAGCGTGAGAAGGGGTTCCAGAGAGTTTACAAACGAAATTCTATCGCCTGGATAAATCCAGTGCGGATTGTGAATCTGAGGGTTCAGGGCCCAGACCTGAGGCCATAAATCAGGGCGTCCTAAAATACGACCACTGATATCCCAGAGGGTATCCCCCTCCACGACGGTATAGCTTGGCTGACTAGCCACCACACCATCTGAGAACACACCCGGCGCTTGGCTATGGGAACGCTCAAGAGGTATCGCCATGACCAAGAGTCCAATCGCGGACAAAACAAGAGAGCTCAATGCTAATCGTCGGTTCACAGTTCACCTCGTGTAAGCTGAGTTCGAGCGAGCGATGACACCGCGCTGGATGGGTAATCATCAACCACTCGCCGAAAGAGTTCTTGCGCTGTCTCTTCACGCTTTGAGCGTCTATGACAAAGTCCTACCTTGTAAAGTGCATCCGGAACGCGCGTGGACATTTTCGGGTTTTGAATCACGCGCTGAAACGACAGAATAGCTTCGTCGAGTTGATTGAGTTCCAAGAGGGTTTCGCCCAACCAAAAATACACATCAAATCGTTTTTGGGAGTTGGGGTACGCCACGAGGTAAGTTCGAAATGACTGAATCGCTTCAACCAACTTCCCATCCGCATAGAAATCCAGAGCCTGGCCAAACGCACGCTGCGATTCCGGTGTCTCCGGCACCGTCGCTGCAGCGAGACCAAAATCCGGCGCGGCAGGAACCGGATGTACCGGCAGCCTTCGAGAATCTGCGTTATCTAGGTCCGCCATGGTAAGCACGATCGGTGGAAGCTCTTGTTCTTCGAGCTCTACCTTGGCTGGAGGCTGAGCTGAGACTGCTGGTGGCGTGGTTGCAGGTGGAATTTGCTCCGGACCTCGAGTCATTGCGGGCGTCGTCCACGTCGACTCGTGTGCTCTGACCGACTTCTGCGCCACCTGTTGCTTCTGCGCATTCATCGTCAGGACACGAGCTGTTAAAAACTCAACATCTCGGCTCTGACGCTTGTAATCAGCTCTGAGACTATCGAGTTCGTCCCGGATCACTTTAATATCGCGTTCGAGCTGTGCCGTTGCGCAGCCTGTAGAGAAGCCAAGCGCTAGCAATCCGAGCAGCGGTCTTCGTAGCATTTGTTGTATCATCTCGACCAGTTTCGACCCCGATAGCCAAACGGTCAAGAAATTGGCGGTTTCAACGACCTGTCAGCGAAATCCAGGCGACCTGTCTCCCCGCAGCTGTGCGCTGGCGACGAAATGACCAATAGTCATGATTCGAGAAGGTACATTCATCCATCACTTCAATCTTATCAGCAGACATCCCGACGGCCGCTAACTCTTGTCGATTGGCTTCAACGAGATCGACATTCCAACGTTGGTCTTTTCCCAGCGTCGGCTGCACAACGGAAGAACCAAAGCGTGTCTCAAAGGGACCAGCAACATCGGCGTCCACCTCAAATGCATTGGAATGAATGCAAGGGCCGATAGCAGCGACCAAGGAGTCGGGCTGAATCTGCGTGACTTCAAGAATCTGTCGAAGCGATTTCGAAACAATTTGCTGATAGGTCCCTCGCCAGCCCGCATGAATAGCCACCGCCAGAGGCTGAGAGCTTGAGGTTATCAGGACAGGCACGCAATCTGCGGTTCGAATAGCTAAGACAAGACCTTCTGATGTGGTCCACAGGGCATCGGCCTGCTCACGCCGCCAAGGCTTGCTGGAGCGCTGCTCGACGCAACGGTGTCCGTGCACTTGCTCGACATCGCGCCAGGCTCCTGCTTCCAAACCACAATGACCAAGGAGCCAGAGTCGACTCGCGACGGAATCCTCGCCCTCTGCGTCGCCTTGAAGGTCAAACGTAAACCGGTCACCGTGAAAGTCCGGCGGCTTCCGAGCGCCGGTAAACCCGGCATGGATATGTAGAGGAAAAGATTGCGGCCGAACCACCGACATTTAGGTCTTTTTCTTGGTAGAACGCTTCGCCTTTCGCGATACCAATGTCCCTAGCCGAAGTCCCATGCGAATACCGCGGTCTTCCACGACATCGAATTTCACGCGTCCCTTTTCAGTCAGGATGACAACGGTCGAGCCGAGCTCGAATGCGCCAAGCTCTCCCCCTTTAGGGACGAGATGTGGTGGGTCGTAGGTTTTGCAAATTCGAGATTGACCTCGGATATTGGTTTGGAGCTCTGGGTCATACGCGGTCGTAATACGACCAACCAGTGTCGCCCCAACTTTCACGACTGCGACCCGGCCGATATCTTTCGTATCGACGTAAGAAATGAGTCGTTCGTTACGAGCGAAGAGTTCGTCCACCTTTTCAACCGCTTCGGGAAATACCGGCATCAACGCCCCGGGAATGAGGACTGCTTCGGATACGACGCCTGATACAGGAGAATGAATACGGTGGTAATCACGAGGTGATAGGTAGATCGTCACGAAATCCCCACCTTCGTAGCGCTTTGCCTCGTCTTCACTTCCCAGTAAGCGAGCAAGCGAGTACGAGCGCCCCTTCACCTGAAAAGCCTGACCGTCGAAAATCATACCGCTTGCCCCAACCGTGCCATCAACTGGACTGACAAAAGCGGTTGGATCTGGTTCAATACGCCGAGCGCCAGGCTTGAGAGTACGTACAAAGAGGTCCTCGAGCGTCTGGTAACTCTCGATGTCCGCTTCGGCCTCGGTCATGTCGATCCCAGTGGAAGCAACAAAGGCTTTTTTGAGGAGCCTGACGCCGGGCCTTGGATACTTACGTCTGGCAAGCCAGCCCCACGCTCTCGAAACCAATGCCTGTGGCAGGCGCTCTACAACATCTACTACCCATTCACGATCCATGGGCGGACTCAATCACCATCTGTCGATGAATCCAAGACTTTCAGCCGGTTTTCTACGGAATTTGAGACCATGAAATGGGTCCTTAGCCTCTGCAGGCGACCCTCGCCGATCCCCTCGACTTTCAAAAGTTCATCCACCGTCGTGAAGCTGCCCTGTGTCTCTCGAAAGCGCACGATGGATCGGGCGGTAGTCTCGCCGATCCCCCTGAGTAAGACCAAGTCCTCAACCTCCACCCGATTGAGGTCGAGAGGAAGGCCTAAAATCAATCGATTGGCAGCACTCATTTGCTCGGCGAGGACCTGACAGCCCCCTTCACTAAAGACTGCTCTGTCGCCACGTTTAGCTTCGGCGCACTCTTTAGGTAAATCCGAAGCACAAACGAGAATCGCGGCTGATGCTTGGGCGCCTAAGAATTCAACTTCTGGCGCGCAGGGGGGCGAAGGTATATCGCCCTCGAGAGTAACAAAGCGCCATAGCAGGACCAGGCCAATAACAAGTAGAGGAAAAATCCAACGAACTTGCTGCATCACTCAGGTACTCGCTTAAGCCGAGACACGATCCTGAGGTTTCTCGGATTGCTCACCGGCCAACTGAAACGCCTCGTGAAGGCATTGGACAGCGGCAGCGCAGTCTTTCTCCTCGATCACCACGGTGACTTTTATCTCGCTTGTCGTGATCATCTGGATATTGATCCCGCCAACTCTCAACGCATCGAACATTTCCGCAGCAACACCAGCGTGTGCTCTCATCCCGACGCCAACAATCGAGACCTTCGCGATATTCGAATCGACCTCAATCGATTCAGCACCGATATCCAAAGAAATTTCTTTCATCAGATTCTCGGCTTCCAGAGCATCGGTCTGAGCAACTGTGAAACTCACATCTGTCGTTCCCTCGCGCGATGTATTTTGAACGATCACATCGACGTTCAGACCTGCTCGGGCGAGGCTAAGAAAGATTGACGACGCGACACCGGGCTGATCAGGGACACGGCGAAGGGTAAATTTCGCATCTTGCGTTGAATGGGAAACGCCGCGCACGACCAACTTTTCAATGCTGTCATTCTCTGTAGTCACCAAGGTACCCTCATCATCGCTAAACGTGGAACGTACTCTCAAAGGCATGCCGTGGTTCATCGCGAGCTCTACGCTACGAATCTGAAGAACCTTTGAGCCTAATGAAGCCATCTCCATCATTTCCTCAAAACAAATCTGATCGATCTTTTTCGCCTTCGGACAGATACGAGGGTCTGCTGTATAGACGCCATCCACATCGGTGAAGATGATGCATTCGTCCGCATCAAGCCCAACCGCTAGGGCAACTGCGCTGGTATCAGAGCCACCCCGCCCCAAGGTTGTTATGTTCCCAGAATCATCGATCCCCTGGAAACCAGTCGCGACAATGACTTCGCCATCATTGAGATATTCGCGCATGCCTGCACCGTCGAGATTCTTAATACGAGCACGCGAGAAGGCACCATCCGTCATGACCTTCATTTGATGTCCGGTCATCGAGCGGGCGCGGATCCCCATGGTTTGCAACGCCATCGCCAAGAGGGCTGCGGACGCCTGCTCACCTGTGGCCAAGAGTTGGTCCACCTCGCGGGGTTCCGGAGACTCTGAAAGTTTCCCGGCCAAACCAAGCAACCGGTCGGTCTCACCTTGCATCGCCGAGACAACAACAACGAGCTGGTGTCCTGCTTCCTTGTATTTAGCTACCCGTCGAGCGACATGCTGAATACGCTCAATTGTGCCGACGGAGCTTCCACCAAACTTCTGAACCAAAAGCGCCATACCGTGCACCATCCTAGAGTTACGACGATTGCGCAAGCTCAAATGACGCAACAGGCCATCTTTTCAAGGTTTTAAGAATCGGGAGCTTAGGAGAGAGGATGCGGCGGTCACCGGAGGACCGCCGCAATCACTTAGATGAGGACTCGACGACGACGGAGACCAAACTGCAAAGCACCGAGCATCACGAGGAACCACCAGAGCTCCGTGCCCGCAGAATTACATCCGCCATCATCATTTTTGACCTCAATACACTCAGGGTCACACTCACAACCCTCTGAGCACGCCCAGGTCGTGTCACACGCACAGACTGGAGCAGAGCCCCCCTCGTCGACACCTTCATCGACTGGGTTATCCGGACGCTCTTCACCGAGCGGAGGCATTTCGTCACCGCATAGACCATACTGGTTGCAAAATGACCCTTCTTCGCACCCAGCAGTGAAGCAGGACTCCCAGCACATTCCCATTTCGGGATTGCTATCGGATGGGTAACACACATAGCCGTCACGACAATCGCT
>JAYYQC010000167.1:0-2092 GCA_036128675.1 Myxococcota bacterium
TCTTGGCCCGATGACCGACGATGAGATCCACGAGGTTATCGCGTATCTTCGCTCCTACCAGACCGAGGAAACGCTCAGCCTCGATGAGACTTGGCAAGCGGTTGGTGACGTCGACAACGGGGCGATTCTCTACGCATCGCAGTGCGCGGGTTGTCATGGTGCGGACCTCAAGGGAAATTCAGCGCTGAGCCTCAATAATCCGGTCTTCTTGAGGACCGCGAGCGATGCTTTTCTCCGCTACGCACTTGAGAAGGGGCGGCGAGGTACCGCAATGCCGGCATTCGAATCCCAGCTCTCAGAACAAGAGATTGAGGACTTAATCGTCTTTATTCGCTCCACAGAGGAGGAGGTGGACGAAACGCCGGTTGTTGTTGATGACCCTCGTGAGACCTGCCCAGATATTACTTACGTTGGTGATGGCGATGCTCCGGTTGGATTCGATGTTGCTGGTGAAGACTTTCTCTTGGGGATTGACGCTATCTATCCAGAGTACGAACGAGGGGCGAAGTTCATTCTGGTCGATGCCCGTCCGCCGGCGGACTACAACCTTCACACGATTGTCGGCGCAATTTCGATTCCGTACTACGATATGCCTGCATGTGCGGATTCGATCCCGAAGGATACTTGGGTGGTAACGTTCTGTGCATGTCCTCACGATGAATCGGTCGCAGCGGCTGAATATCTTACCGAGGCAGGACACGAGAAGGTCGTCGTAATGGACGAGGGGTACATCGTGTGGCGGCTTGAGCGCGGCTACCCAACCACGGATTAAGGGCATGCGGCATATTTGCACAATCCTGGTGTTGGCGCTTCATGCCGCCGGTTGCGGTTCTGAGTCGAGGCTTGGGGCCGATGTAGAGCTTTGGGTCGAAGGCGACCTATCGCGGGTTGAAGCTCTCCAGAGCGTCGAGTTCACAATCCGTGACGCCCATCTTCAGCCAGCGGGCTTTGAAATCTACCCAGATCATCGAATCACTTCCGAGTGGCGCGCGATGCAACTCGAGACAAATCGTTTTGAATTTCTTGCGACGGGTAGCCTACCCATGAAGATTGCATCACTCAGGGTTGAGGAAGGCGAATTTGACCGAGTCTTTTTGCGACCGAGTTTGCTTGAGGCTGAGACGACTGGAGGGCAGTCGTTGCTCGTCAAGAATGTGATGGAGCCCATCGCTGCCCAATTTGAAACAGATGGAGCGACGGTGCGAATCTTACTGAAGATGATTGTCCTGCCAACGTCGAGGGGTGATGAAGATATCTCGATTTTTGCACAAGACACCGATGTACTGACCGACTAGTCAGCGGCACCTTCTTCTTCGGTCTCTGTTGTCTCTTCATTGGTAGGTTCTTCCGACTCTTCCGGCGCTACGATACCCTCTAAAACCTCAATCAGGGCACCCTTAAGGTTTGTATACCCCTCTTCGGTTGAGAGTCGTGTACTGAACTCTTCGGTGCCAGATGGGAGAAAGCGTGCCAGCATGCCGTCGGTTCCGTAGATGTAGAAGTCGTCCTTCTTGCCGGCGTGAAGTTCCCACGCATTGACCTCCTCAACGTCTTGCACCAGCGGATAAGTACAACGGTAAATCGGTTCGCCCGTCTCATCGTACTGGATCTCATTTTCGTCGCTGAGCTGATAAATCATCGCGCGCTGATAACCCTCTTCCGCGGCGTTAATCTTGTTCACTGTGATAAATTCTATGTTGTATCCTTCTGCCCGCAGCTCGGCGAGCATTTGCTCCATGTAAAGAGCTTGCGTCCGGCAATAGCCACACCAGGCGGCATGCAGGGATACGAGGGTCACCGTGCCGTCGAAAGCATCTAGACCATAGGTCTCGCCGAATCGAGAACTCGCCGGATGAAAGTCCTCCAGGCTCCACTCGGGACGTCCCGAACCAACGCATGTGGCTTCGAGATTTTCGGGGTCTAGGCAGGGCTCGACGGGTTCCGCAATCGGAGGGTCAACGATGATGTCCGGCCCAGTCAGATCGCTCGCATCTGTTGGGTCGCTTGCATCGGCTGCGTCGCGTGCGTCGGTGTCATCGCTTGGTTCAGTGGTCTCGGTAGTATCGGTTTCATCGTCTGCTTCCGAGGCATC
>JAYYQC010000168.1:0-2586 GCA_036128675.1 Myxococcota bacterium
GGCGCTCTGTAGGATCCCGCCCATCTTTTGGTCAACGACCTTGCTTGCGATGGACGTAGGGTGTTCATCGTTTAGGGTCTGCGAGAGATGATTGTTCACTTTGACCCAGGTCGAAAAGTAGCCGAACATCACTGCAATCAAAACCGCTAGGCATACGCTTAACCTGGGGCGCGCGATGGATGCAGCAACAACGCGCGAGATCCAAAATTCGGTGGCGCTCTTATTATCTTCAGTCTTTGCTTTCTCAACATTACCTCGGGTCCAGTGGAGAACCAGAGGAACCAGACAGAGCACCGATAGATAGGCGAAACAAACGCCCGCTGCAGCGTAGAGACCAAACTGACGCAGGATGGGCATCTCGGCAAAGTAGAGAGATGCAAAACCTACCGCGGTTGTGAGCGATGTCAGAAAACATGCGCGTCCGAGATGTTTCAAGCTCCGACGAAGAGCCTGTGCTTTGGTCGCCGCATCCATGCGTTGGCCGGCCGGTGCGAGCTGACGGGCCTCCTCGTGAAACCTGGAGATGAGGTGAATGGCGTCGGCAGCAGCAAAGGCTGGCAGCACTGTGATCAAGCATTGATTGACGACATCGATCGTTGAACCGTCGAAACCCATGAGGCCTAAGAGCATAATGAGAGGCACAGTAGCTGCGAAGCCCGTGACCACGATGCCCTGAACGGAGTGGAGGAGCTTAAAGAGGACAACGAGCACCAAGAGGCCACCAACGAAGCCAAAAACCGCTTGATCGCGAAAAAACGCCTCCGAGAAATCTTTTCGAATGGCCGGGATACCCGCGGTGCTCAGAGAAAATCCGACCGCGTTATCGAAAGGCGCAATTGTTTCCCGAAATGAATCGACCAGAGGAATAAGGGTTTGGATATCGTCGGCTGGCACTGCGATTTTAGCCATGACAGCCGTCAGCATTCCATCCCGACTTAAGATCGATGGCACAATCGTGGTATCATTGAGGATAGCCTCTTGCCACGCTCGCAGTGCGTCGGCATCCATTGGCATCGTATCGTAAATATTCTCAACAATCAGACTCGTCTCATCGCTGCGCATCCGGTCCATCGTGGTCAGCGCGGTCACCGACTCCACGAACTCGAGCTCGCCGATTGCATCGCTTAGCTTGGCTAGGTGCTCGAGGGCTTGCGGCTCCAAGACCATGCCATTGGTGCGCTCAATCAGAACGATGAGCGTTCCATCGTCTGCGCCCCAATAGTCCTTGAATCTATCCATCACGGCCTTAGCGGGGTCATCGCCACTGAAGAACGCGGTGAAAGTCATATCTGGGCTCAGGTGACGCATGCCAGAGCCGAGCCCAAGGGTGATGACCGCGACAATCAGAGTCCAGCGTAAGCGATGCGAAGAGATAGAGTCGGCGAGCTTCTCAAACATGGGTCGTTATTTCCGAATTTGGCACGACAAAGGTTAAAAGGGTTAGCTCTTCTTTCGACGTCTCTCGAGGAAGAGCAGACCGATGCCGAGTCCGATAAGTCCACCCACCGCGGGCGCAGCATAATCGAAGCCGATATGAAAGCCGGTAACTGGATAATCGGTTGGCTTCTTCCACTCGATGGTCTCAACTTCGTCGCCAAAATCGTCGACACTTATGGTCTTCACCGCAACTTTTTCACGGGTTGCAAGGTCGGCTCCGTGGGCAACCCAGAGTGCGCCGATACCGAGACCATTTAAGATCAAGATAAAAGCCAGTGGTTTCATTTGAGACTTCCCACAAGCGTTGCTTCACATGCGATGGTTGTGCCGACCTTACTGCCTACAATACCGGCTTTGCCCTTCACTTTGTAGTCGGCGAGCGCGATGGTGAACGAGGTGGTGATTTTTGCCTTGCCGTCGTCCTTCCACTTGATGGTGGCGTCGCTCGTAAGGGGTGTCGTGACACCGTGGAGCGTGAATTTTCCGGTGACCTTCACTTTGGCAGCCTTCATACCTTTTTCTTCGGAAACAGCGCCATTGAGGGCAACAGATTCCACATCAAAGACGATATTGGGAAAGCTCTTTTCATCGAGCCAATCTGGGCTACGAAGGTGGTCATCGCGCACGGTATTGCCGGTCTCCATGGTCTTTACCGGCACGGTGATGCTGCCTTTGACCGTGGTGATGTCGGCGATATCGCCGCTAAGAGTGGCCTGCCCAGTCGCGGTTCCAAAGATGTCTTCTTTGGGGGCTTTGCTGGTGAACTTGAACTTACCTTTGAATGCACCGGCGTCTGCCTGAGGTGCACCGAGCATAAGCATGGACGCGGCTGCAATTGCTGCGAGTGTTGTTGAGAAGAACTTCATGGTGATTCCTTTGTGTTGTCTCAATAAAAGAGGTGAATCTGAACGGTTGCGTGTCCAAACCGATAGGCGTCGGTCTCGACGAGACGGTATTCGGGGCGAACTTCCATGTATGGCGTCGGGAAGAACTCCAGTCCGGCGACCAGCGCTTGAGTTTTCGCCATACGGTCATTGGCCAGGGCAGTGGTAGCGTACTCGTAACGAATGGCGGTGCTGAGCCATGGAATCGGTGTGTACCAGAGGCCGACAATGTTGTTGAAGGTCTTGTAATCGATGGTTCGCTGAC
>JAYYQC010000169.1:0-3970 GCA_036128675.1 Myxococcota bacterium
TAGTACCCTTCTAGCTGAAGAGGACCCCTTCGATGTGATTGTGGTAGACCCGCCTGGTAAAGGACTAGGCCCTGAACTCATTAAAACCATCAACGAGTCGGGTGTCTCAGAACTCTTAATGCTCGCATGCCGCGCAAACGCCTTACGAAGAGATTTACCCCTTTTGCTCGAAGGGGGATTTAAAATTGCCGAGTCTTGCTTGGTTGACCAATTTCCGAGAACTGGTCAGTTTGAGACCCTTTTAAAACTGGTGCGTTAGGACTACTCCGCGAGTAGGAGCAGAGCTTCCCCCGCAGTCGTGTTCATCTTGAATACATATGCGTCGAGAGGGGGTAGGCCACGAATAGGCGGGTCTACCTCGCAAGGAATACCCTCTTGCTCCAGCCCGGTCACAGCATTACCTGCGACCATATTTAGAAACTCTCCAATTCCGTCTTCGAGCATACCCGGAGGCAGCTCGACATCAGGAGCCTGACCGAAAAAGTTTTGGGTTAGCTTTGTCGCGAATTCTTCACTTGATGCAACAGCGCACCGGATAGTTCGTTCGCTCCGTATGAGAACCGAAGCTACGACATCGACATCCACTCGGTGGATCTTTTCACACTGTAAGTCGAGCTTACACTGAACGCGGCTCGTTCGCTGCATGACTCGAGGGACCAGGTCTAAGAGATACTCCGCGACCCGATGGTTGTGGAGATAACCGGGAAGGGTGATTTCCCGAATATGAGGTCGCTCCGCTTCAGCTTTGAAACGTCGTAACTCCTGGACAAGACGATCTTCAGAGATGAACGAAAGCCTTGTAAGTGCTTCACCTACCTGAACGCGGCGTTTGTTCTGCAGCTCTAGAAGTTGGTCCAGTTGTTCGGTCGTTAGAAGCCCCATCTGAACACCGATCGCACCGAAAGGCTTGTCTGAATACCTTTGCTCTCGATTGATCGTGTTAGCTTGAGACTCGGATAAATAACCTTCCTCGACCGCCAGCTGGCCGAGGAGCAGATTTTCTCTGCTCATCATATCGAGCGCGTCTCGGAGCTGTTCAACCGAAATCACTTTCGTCCTTACAAGGAACTGTCCAAAAAACTCCAACATCGTTCATCCTCTAGCTTCGAACCGAAGCCCATATCTCATTGTTGCCGGAACGGGACGTGGGTCAAGTGTCAAAGGAAAGTTCTCGCGAGTGGATCTGAAGTTTATGTCCGTGATATGAATTATCGGGTTCCCCGATCTTGGGCATGTCAGTGGAGACGTCATGAATCGAAGTCTGTTGATTTCATTAGCTGGAGGCCTTGTCGCGATCGCATCGATCTTTGCAACCCTGCCCGATGAGGCGGAGGTCGGCATGTCGACGTGGCTGGTCGCGATTGTCATTGTCGGCGTGGCTGGAGCGGCGGGCCACAGGCTCGGTGATGCTGGTGGCGGCGAAGGTGGTGGAGAAGTGATCGAAGCACTCGAGGAGGCTGCGAATGGTCAGTTCAATCGCTCGATTGCTGGTTCAGGCCCCTTGGCGGCGGCCACATCCTCGGCATTGGGAGCGTTTAGCAAGTTGCTCAACAACATCGTGGATTCCTCACATACGCTGGGAGAGGCGTCCAGTGAGGTCGGTAGCCTCTCTGAGAACCTGACGAGTGTTGTCGACCGGGCGAGTGCGCAAGCGATCGACGCCAGCGAAAAAGCAAAGGCTATTGATTCGAGCCTTCAGTCGGTTTCGAGCTCCTCTGACACTCTCACCGAGAGCATTCGGCAGATTGCAGAGCATTCCACTGAGGCTGCCACCATTGTTCAATCGGCGGTTGATGCCGCAGATACAGCCAACCAGATTGTCGCGAAGTTAGGTGACAGCTCGGCCGAGATTGGGAATGTCATTAAATTGATTACATCGATTGCTGAGCAAACCAACCTCCTGGCTTTGAACGCGACCATTGAGGCGGCTCGAGCAGGTGAAGCAGGTAAAGGCTTTGCGGTTGTTGCGACCGAGGTTAAGGAACTCGCGAAAGAGACCGCACGTGCGACCGAAGATATCTCGGTCAGAATGGATGCGATTCAAAGTGGGGTCACCGGAGCGGTCGATGCCATCGCTGAGATTGGGACGATCATCCGACAGGTGAATCAGATCCAGGTGACCATCGCCAGTGCTGTCGAAGAACAGAGCGCTACGACGTCAGAGATCAGCGCGACGGTTGGTGAAGCCGCAACGCAGACCAGTCATGTTGCTAACACTGTTAGTACCGTTGCTGATTCGATCGAGCAGGCGACCGCTTTTGCGAGCGACGTCCACCATGCGTCGAGTAGGCTGAAGAATCTTTCCCAGGCGCTACGTGATGTGGTGCAGAACATGGGTAATTAGCCGTTCGGCTATATGCTGAAGTGCCAGATCTCTTCTTAGACCGCGACGGAGTACTCATCGAAGACACCGGGTACCCGTCCAATCCAGCAGAAATACGATGGATACCCGACGCATTTGAAGCACTTAGAGCGCTTAAGCAGCGGGGATTTCGTTTAATCGTTGTCACCAATCAATCAGCGGTTGCTCGTGGCTACATGTCGTTTCAGGATCTGGTCGTACTTCAAGGCCATATAAACGATCGTTTTGAGCAAGAAGGTTGTGGTTTTGAAGCGATCTATGTCGCGCCGACACATCCGGACGGCGAGATTTGGCCATGGAATCGGCCTTCGACTTGGCGAAAGCCGGAGAGTGGTATGCTGGAAGCCGCTATTCGGGATCACGATGTTGACCGTAAACGTGCCGCTCTTGTGGGTGATTCCTCAAGAGATATCGAGGCGGCACGAGCAGCTGGGCTTGGCTTTGTAATTCAATACGGTGAGAAGGAATTTACTCGGGTCAAACCGGACCTCCAAACCTCTAAGTGGTCTGAGATATCAAGGATCTTGAGCGCTAAAGAGTGGTAGCATTGACCCGCCGTTCTTCGGTACCCTGTCATACGTAAATCGCACTCTCCGGAAGCAGTCCAAGTAATCGGCTCGCATTGGGTGCCTTTAGAAGCGAAGTGTTGGGTCACAGGTGAGAATATGAAGAGTTTCAAGACTTTGTTAAAGCTGAACAAGCTTTCGGTCGCTCAGCGTATTTCTCAAATTGCGATTACATCGACCTTGATTAGTTTGCTCCTTGCATCGACGATGTACACAACCTTTGATTACATCTCGTTTAAAGAGCGAATTAAGCTCGACCTTCAAACGACGGCAACTTTACTCTCTACCCAAATTAACAGCGATTTGACGAATGCGGGCAGTGGGGATGCACTCTTGGATTCCTTAACGAGTAAGCCAAATATTCGGTCTGCCATTTTATTTGATCGACGTGGCGTTGAGGTCTCCCGATTTGAGCGCGATGAGACTTCTGAGCCATGGAAGTCGCCTACCTATCAAACACGACCTAAATTCGAGGACATTGAAGGGGACCTTGTGTACATGTTTCCGCTCGAACGAGGGAGAGACGTTGTGGGGGCTCTCTATCTTAGAGCGGACATGGACGAGCGCTTTACGCGATTGGTACAGCAGCTCTGGCTCTTTGTGATCGTACTGGTCGCGGCAGTCGCAATTGCCTTCAGCATGGCGTCGGTTTTCCGAAAGGCCATCACCGACCCAATTGATAGGCTGACCATCGCAGCGAAGCTGGTTTCAGATGAACAGGATTTCTCGATCAATGTCGACCGAAGCTCTGATGATGAAGTTGGCGACTTGACCGATGCGTTCAATGACATGCTCTGGGAGATTGGAACCAGAAACCATGAGCTTCTCCGTGCGCATGATGAATTGGAAGCCCGTGTTGAAAAGCGTACCCGTGACCTCGCGGACGAAAAAGAACGGGCCGAAATGGCTGACCGAGCGAAGACTGAGTTCCTCGCTAACATGAGCCATGAAATTAGAACCCCGATGACCGCGATCCTCGGATACTCAGATCTCCTCCTCAATCCATCGCTTGATGATTCAGAACGCGTATCGAGCATTCAAA
>JAYYQC010000170.1:0-3625 GCA_036128675.1 Myxococcota bacterium
GCGATGGTCCAATAATTCGCATTGTCAGTCGCCGAACGTTTACCCACTGGTGTTCGACTCAACATATATCCCATAAAGCCGTCCACATCTTCACCATCGAAGCCGACAAAGTCGTTCGGCATAAGGAGGTTATTTGCAATCCGAACTGCGCCGCCCAAGACAGTACAAGGCTGTGGACGGTCATTTAAAAATGTGCCTCCAAAAATTTCATAATTCGCGTTGGTCGCACCTGGGGCCATCCATTTCACGTGGGGTGTCTCGAGCGTATACATCCAATATCCCATACCCCCCTCAATCGACCCTCGTACGCCGCATTTGTCATCCTCGCCACAGCACCAAACATTGCATCCTTCCATCGTCACCCAGTCAACCGCTCCACAGCCCGCGAGCTCTCCGCTCAGATCGGGTGCCTCATCATCACAGACGAAGCCGTGCGGATGAAGGCCGCAGACACTGATCGCTTCTGTGGGTACGGCAGGCTTACTCCACTGTCCCCAACCAATTTCTTTCACAGGTGTGTCGCGGATGAGGTCAAAGGCGCGCAGATAGTATGACCAGCCATAAATACCGCGGCCCGGTCCATCCGTATTCTCGTAATCCCAATTTGGGGCACCATAACCAGTTAATAGGTTTAGAGCATCGTAGTCCCGCTCACCGGTGATCATACAGAGACCCGTGGATAACCAAGTTCCATCGGTCAGAGATTCGACAACTTGACCATCTTGAGTTGGACCGCATGGCGTATCGCTCAATCGGTAGTCACGACCGTCAACACTACCGCCGTCCATATCATCTGTGTCGTCGGTCAGATCACCTGAATCCGAACCATCGATCGGGTCGACTGGTATTGTTTCGCTCGGATCACTTGGCTGGGTTACCGGTGCCTCGGTCTGGCGGTCACATCCCATCAACCAGGCCCCAACCAAACAGAGGGCACCCCAACTCAATACAATCCTCGACATCTAGCCTCCCGAAGAATTTACCCACTGCCGAGACTATAACGAGAGCCTTGCGGAATTTGAAATATCATTGAGCTCGCGTAATCGTGGGGCACACAAAAGCGAAACTGATTTGGCGCGATTTGATGAAAGATGGACAAGCGCGGTGCAGAACCCAATACACATTGACCGACGGGCGTTGAGTTGACCACGGGGACAATTTAAACTCTCTTGAACTGTATTGAGCCGACCGATGGCAGGTTCACCGAGAACAACGCGAAGATGACTCATGAAGGAGGACATGATGATGGTGGAAGACGACGAAGACCATTCCGCCCAAATGACGATTCATGCCGAGTTATCGCTCGCGGAGCCAAACCGTAGTCCACACACCTATCATCTTGTCCATCAACCCAAAGCAGGCCAGGCGGCAGTTGCGCAGATTGACCTTACCTCGGATGCTTACACCATCGGACGTTCGACGAGCGCCGACATCACCATTGACGCCTCCGATCTATCGCGGCAACACGCCGAACTGACACGAGAACAAGGCACCTTTGCGGTCAAAGACCTCGATAGCACCAACGGTGTTTTCCTCAATGGTACCCGTATCCACGCCGCTCAACTTTACCACGGTGACCTCCTACAGCTTGGCGGGATGGTCTTTGAATTTCGAGAATGGAGCTAACCCATGATGTACGTAAAGTTTTGGGGCGTGAGGGGCTCGATTCCAACCCCGGACCATTCAAGCCGCATTTTCGGAGGCAATACTTCGTGCGTGGAAATTAGAACCGACGAGGGTGTATTTATCCTGGATGCAGGAACCGGAATTCGGCGGCTTGGCTCTGATCTCATGACCCGTGGTGTGCAAGACCTTTCAATCAACTTCTTCTTTAGCCACCCGCACTGGGACCATATCCAGGGTTTTCCGTTCTTTACGCCCGCTTATATCCCCGGTACGACCCTCAATGTCTACGATGCTGGCAGCGATCACAAAATCGCAGACCTTCTATCGGGACAGATGAGCTCCGGCTATTTCCCAGTCGACTTTAAAGACCTTGGCGCGAATATCAAAGCGCGACAGCTTGGCGAGGGCAAAGAGGTCATCGATGGGATGCAGGTGAGTTACCTCAAACAAGTGCATCCGGGTGGCAGCTACGCCTACGCCCTCGAACGCGAAGGACACAAGGTAATCTATGCTACCGATAGCGAGGTTGATGCACATTTCAAGAGCGGCTCCATGCCTTTCGATGTTGACGCCAATCTCGAGCTTCTTCGCCCCATACCCCAGCGTTACCTCGACTTTATGTGGGAAGCGGACCTTTTAATTGCCGACGCTCAATACTTAGACGAAGAATATCCCTCAAAGGTTGGCTGGGGCCATCCAAGGGCAACAACCATTGTGGATATGGCAGTCCAAGCAAACGTAAAACGTCTCGCCCTCTTTCACCACGACCCCATGGAGACCGACGACCAAGTCTTGCGAAAGCTCGATATCTGTCGCGAGCGTGCCAAAGGTCACGGCTCTAACATCGACATCTTCGCGGCTCGCGAGCTGGTGGAGCTTAAGATCGGCTAAGTGGGTCACCTGAGCCTAGACTTTCGCGGCAGAACAATTGTCGACATTCACCGAAATGCTTAAGCTCAATACATGTCACAATTACTGCATATTGATAACACGCCTCCGATTGCTCCGCTTCCAACCAAGCCTCAGGCCGCCCCAACCTTCTTTGTCGATGAGCTGCAAGACCTCGCGCGGTTACGGGGTTCATTACCGAGTATTCCGCGCCTTGCTCGGCTGCCGCGTCGACGACGCCACACCGTTCTGCTGATACCAGGCTGGAAGATGCCGGAAGAAACCCTCTTCGCGCTTCGGACCTATCTTCGAGCCATCGGCTACGATGCACACGGCTGGGGACTCGGAACCAACCGGGGACAACCCGAGAAGGACCGTGACCGCTTGATACCGAAACTTCAGGAGGCGTATAGCCGACACGGCTCTAAGGTGACGCTTATCGGCTGGAGCCTCGGTGGCGTCATCGCTCGCGAAGTCGCACGTCTTCATCCCCACAAAGTCGAACGCGTCATTACCTTGGCAACACCCGTCATCGGCGGTCCTTCTTTTACCCTCGGTGCCGACGCCTGGGGTGCCGCCGAATGTCTCAGAATCGCGCGAGGTATCGCAGAGCTCGACCAGTCATCACCGATCGATGTACCGGTCGTTGCGTTTTACACCAAGCGTGATCGGGTTGTTTCGTGGCCAGCCTGTATCGACCGGTCGAGTCGCAATGTAAGACACGTCAGGGTCCGTTCAACGCACTTTACCATTGGGTTCGACCCGGATGTTTGGCGACTGATTGCCGACTCGCTCGAGGACAAGCACGACTACGAATCGGCGAACGCCAAGCATTAACCTCGGATCAAGTATTGTCAGGCGGAAGCTATCTGGGTGTCGATGCGACACCGCTTCTCATTTAGCTGGCGCTGGATTCGGACCGAGGTCTCCAAACATTGGGACCCGTCCCAAAATGATATCCTTCATCATCACCCAATCACCCATGAAACTATAAAATGGGTGCTTAAAGGTTGCAGGTCGATTCTTCTCGAAGAAAAAGTGACCAACCCAAGCGAAGCCATAACCCGCTACCGGTGTGAAAAGAAGAAGAGCCCAGTTGCCGGTGGCCATA
>JAYYQC010000171.1:0-5664 GCA_036128675.1 Myxococcota bacterium
AGTAGCCCAACCAGAGCTAGAGCCCCAGACACAGTCAGCGCAGAAATGAAGGCGCTGAGCAGCCCACCCCTCAACGAGAGCCAAGTCTGGCGAAACAACCACTGAATCATGCCTGTTCCATTTCCCGACGGACTAACCGACCGCGCTCGAGATGTAGACGCTTGGCTCGGTGTCGCTCGACCATGGACATGTCATGGGTTGCGATAATGACGGTTGTACCCCGTGCATTAGCCGCTTCTAGTAGCTCAAAGATCTCAGCAGCGCGTTCGGGATCGAGGTTCCCCGTAGGTTCATCAGCCAAAAGAATCTGGGGGTCATTTACCATCGCTCGAGCAATCGCTACACGCTGTTGTTCCCCCCCAGAGAGCTGTAATGGATAATGGTGACGCTTATGGGCCAGCCCAACGCTCTTTAGAAGCTGCATCGTCTTTTTTAGTGCCTCGCGAGTCGAATAGCCAAGCACTTCCAAACCAATCGATACATTCTCCTCAACCGTCCGCCTCACGAGTAGCTTGAAATCCTGAAAGACCACACCGATGTTACGCCTCAAGTAAGGAATAGAAGCATTGGTCAGTCGGCCAATATTGTGGCCCGCCACAAAAACATGGCCCTTTGTCGGCATTTCTTCAGCAATAATGAGCTTCATAAGAGTCGACTTACCGGCCCCAGACGGTCCAGTCAGAAAGACGAAATCGCCCTTTTCCAACTCGAACGTCACATCTTCAAGCGCATAATGCTCGGCATCGTAAGTCTTATTGACGTGATAAAATTCGATCATAAAGGCGTCGCTCTCCTACCCTTATACGTTTGTGTTCTCTGGGTCGCAAATTGCACGCCAATCAAAAGAAGCAGCCACAGGCCTGAATCATTCTGTGCACATCCGCCTTCATCTTCCGCGGGGGTTGTCAGCCCAATCACTTCGACAATACCAACGGCAGAGTTCTCACCATTACTAACTTCAACCTCAAATCGATGCGTTCCGATATCTTGAAGAATTACGGTTACGGTCGAGTCTCGACGGCCCGTACTCCAGACCACAGCGGGTCCCATCTCTTGACTCCAAGAGAACGTTAAAGCACGCCCATCAGGGTCATACGTTCGTGATGCATCCAGCGCCACGGGTTGCCCCGGTACTGCAGCATTTGGTGCGCTGATCACAACCACCGGTCCCTGACCCGGTGTCGTGGGCTCACTTGGGTCGGGGGTATCACTGACATCATCAAGCGGGTCAGTCGGGTCACTACTATCATCGGTAGATCCAGGATCAGAATCGTCGAGGGTTACTCCAAAGACCTCTTGCACACTGGTCCAAGCCTCATGATCTCCCGGGATCTTTGAAACGTCCCAGAACATCACGCCACCAATATCCCGCCTTTCGATCAACCCGAACTTCGCTTCAAGAGAAGCAACATCCTCACAGAAGAGCTGCTCCCAGCCTCCACTGAGTTCGAAGACCTTATATGGCGTTAAAGATTCTTCATCCCAACGCTTGCCATTCGCAAAATCCGTATCACATTGAGACATTGACACTGCGACACCACTCGAGCGCTCGACGCCGGGTATTTCGCTACTTTCAGTCGGCCATTGGCGACCATAGAGAGGGAGGCCCAAAATGAATTTTGAACGATTTTGAATAAGGCCATACGTGTCGTAATCATCTAACGTCCACGTAAGACTTCGGCTCGCCCAGGTTTCGCCGCTCTCAATCGGAGCTATGGGGCCCGGTGCTCCACCGGCCCAATGGTATCCATATCCCATAATGAGTAATCCATCACTGGCTTCAGCGAGTGCGTCATAATCATAGGTGCCTGACCAATCTACCGCTGGCGTAGCCAGTGTGACTTCAAGAGAAGGGTCCACTGCATTGAGCGCCGTTTTTAAATCCTCCACAAACGTTACGAAGTTTTCTTTGGGAGTTGGCGACTCACCATTGGAGGCAGGAACAAATTCGAAGTCCAAATTCACCCCGTCCGCATCCGCTCCAACAACCCGGTCAACCAGGATATCGATCGCGGCGCTTCTCGATGACGCCTGCGACAGGAGTGTACGAATAGCTTCGTCATCAAACATCGTCACACAGGGCAAGACCTTCACACCATGGCGGTGACCCTCTTCCACCAGACTTTGACCGCGTGTCGACCACTGGTGCTCGTCGCCGAGCGTTCCATCTGCATTGAGTTCAAGGGAGAAATAGAGCAGATGCGAAAGAGCCGACCACGGAATCTCTGCATCCTGATTCCCCCAATAGGGGTAATAACCATGGACCTGCCAATCGGAGCCTACAATGCGTCGGCCTGTCTTGAGAACCGGTTGGGTGATCGAGCTGGGTGGCTCAATAACTTGATGTAAATTCGCGCGATAGTCTTCTTCGTGAGGCGAGAGCCACGCTCCCTCCATAGCACCTACCAAAAACCAGGACATTAACAGCATCATCACGTGACCTCCCATCAAACCTTACGACGGTGCTACCGCCAGGAGCGCTCATACCACAAGAAAAGAGACCAACCGTGGACACCGAATCTCTCTTTCTCCCAGGCTACCACTCCGCCTGATACCGAAAATCGACGACGGTCCTTCACATAGGACGCGCTCAAAAAAGGACTTGCTCGAAGCTGCTCACGGTCCCAAATACCTAGGTCCGTCCCAACTCCGAGCTCATACGCTTCATCTTGAGATTTAAACCCAAGGCCCACCCGTTGAAGAGCGTAACGCTCGACCCAGAACTGCGCCCAACCGAGTCCTGAGAAAGGTAAAACATAGGGATTGAGTCCTCCTAAACGAAATTTCGATAGCCGAGACAACCCCTCTGACCAGCCTAGATGGGTTTGGTTGATTACGCCAAAACCTTTACCTTGCGGAAAACTTAACCGACCTTCCGTCCACCAGCCCCGATGGTCGCCGTCGAGATTGACACCCCCTAAAACATGGGCGCGCAGCTCTGAGCGCCAAACACCGAGCTTAAAGGCTGCCCGTAAGCGGCCTCGATCCTCGGGTATAATCCGTGTTGCATCTTGCCACTGCCCAAAATCATAATATCGAAGTTCCATGCTTGTACTGGCATAAAAGCCATCTCTAAACCACCAAGCTCGACTCAGATCGACACCAAGATAAGAGGCTCTCAACGCCTTTTCAGGGGCTGGTCTCCCCGCCTCCCAGGGAGAAAACAACAACTCAGCTCCGAAAAGCGCTCCGCGCAGACCAACCTCCCATTGTCCGCGCTCAACCCGCTTTTTGTAACGAAGATCGAGGGTATCGGTTAACCACTGAATCGAAAGACTCTTTGTTCGATAACCAAGGTCAACGATGCCATGAGACGCCGGATCAAGCTGTGCTCCAACGGCCCAGCGCCACTGTCCCGAGTCAGCAAAAGCGGAAAACCCGGTGACAATCATAGCCCCGAGAAGCGGCACAAAGCGAAATACCTCGAGTGGTCTCATGGTTTAGGTTCTCCTCCGACAAGATGAATACCGCAGACTCTCAAATATCCCGAGTGATCACGCCGCTCAATGCTCGTCGGCTTGTGAAGTACTCCAACAGACGGCATGAGGTATTTATGAAACGAGCATGGCAAAATGTGGGCTTTGTAATCCCCGCCCTCAATGAAGAGGGGGCGATTGGTAATGTAGTTAAAGGGCTTCGCGCACGCGGAATTTCACAGATTGTGGTCTGCGATAACGGCAGCAGCGATCAGACCGCAAATGTTGCGCGGTCGGCTGGCGCGACCGTGGTCCATGAACCCGAACGCGGCTATGGTGCTGCTTGCCTCAAGGCGATCAGTGCGCTGAGCCAAGTTACCGAGATCATTGGCTTCGTTGATGGGGACGGTAGTGACAATCTCGACGACCTTGAGACCTTGCTCTCTCCGTTGCTTCGAGACGAGGCCGACTTCGTGATCGCATCCCGTGCGCTTGGCGAAGCAGAGCAAGGAGCGCTCACCCCCCCTCAACGTTTCGGCAATTGGATCGCATCATCTTGGCTCAAATACCGTTTTGGTCAGCAAACCTCCGACTTGGGGCCCTTTCGAGCAAGTCGTAAAAGCGCCTACCAACGTCTTAAAATGCAAGACCGCAACTATGGTTGGACCGTCGAAATGCAGATTAAAGCCGCACAGCACAAGCTCAGGTATGCCGAGTTCCCTACCGACTACGCACGTAGAATTGGTCAGTCTAAGGTCTCGGGTACTCTACGAGGAACACTTGGAGCGGGTTTTAAAATTATTGGTCTTTTGCTCTGGTACGATATCGGCCGAGGTCGCTCGGATACATGACCAACCGTCTATCGTGGCTGCTAGCTACCGCGTCGGTACTCTTAGGTATCGGACTTCATTGGGTAAACAATCAACCCGACGGTGAGCGTGGTCTTTCCCTCGTCATACTCTCCGTAGTTTGGTGCGCTGGGCTCTTCTTTTTGCGAACCCGACTCCGAATGATCGAACTCTCAACCATTGCTCTCGCTGCATGCATTCTGCGACTCTTTGGTCTCTGGACAGAGCCATTCACCTCCCATGATGGACTTCGATATCTTGCCGACGGTGCCGCTTTGCTCGAGGGACTCAACCCTCTGGACACACCATACATCGAGCAACCACTTGAGTTCAGGATGCGATGGCCAATCTTCTATGAGCATCAAGCCTATACCTCAATCTACCCTCCAATCGCGCTCGGACTTTTCGCTGCAGCCGCCGCTGCCGGTCCACTCTATGCCTGGTGGACCTGGAAAGTCCTCAGTCTCCTTGTCTCCATCAGCCTTATCCTCGTGCTGCGTCGACACGCGGAAAAAGACCCCGCCCTGAACCCGCTTTACTTTTGGTTTGCTCTACATCCATTGGTTATTGTCGAAACAACCGTGGCTCCGCACATCGATCTCTTCGTGATCGTTCCGCTCATGTTCTGGCTCTTTAACCGCGACACGCAACCCTCCAACCATACCGCGCTTTTGCTCGGAGCTGCCGCACTCATCAAGCCAACCATCCTGCTCGGTGGACTCGCATGGATGCGGTCTCTGTCGCGTCGAAATATTTTTGTGGGAGCACTCTTGGTCGGTGTGCTTTTATGTACTTTTTTGACGCTTCGCATCATGGGTATTCAAGCACCACTCGGGGCTGATTTTGGTACATTTTTAAAGGGCTGGCACTTTGGGTCATTACTGGACACCGTCATTTTTTGGTCCGACCGTCCGATACATGGTCCGATTCGCATCACGTTATTTTTATTGTTGAGCGCCCTTTGGATTACGCGTCAACCTAAGCAAGAGCCCCTCTTTTACCGATTTGGTGATGCACTGTGCATTGCATTGGCTTGTTCGCCCGTCGTCTTTCCGTGGTACCTGCTCATCCTCACACCTTGGATAGTCCGACGCGAATTTCCGATCGTTGGGTGGTGGAGTGCGAGCCTTCTGACCTACGAAGTACTCGATCTCTTCGATCTTGATACGACTTGGAGTCCTTCTTCATGGCCTAATCAAGTCACAGTCATTATTCTTATCTTGTGGGCGTTGTCTCGACGAACAAACTCGTTCATGCTAGGCGGCCCACAGTAACCTACACTTGAATGGAGTAAAGTGCGCCATGAGCCATCAAGTCACGCTAGATTCGATCCTCGCGATCGAGCACCTCTTATCAGATGAAGAAAAGCAAACCCGAGACGCGATCCGCGGCTGGGTTCG
>JAYYQC010000172.1:0-6027 GCA_036128675.1 Myxococcota bacterium
CGGGC
Organism: Myxococcota bacterium; assembly: GCA_036128675.1. Lineage (GTDB taxonomy): Bacteria > Myxococcota > XYA12-FULL-58-9 > XYA12-FULL-58-9 > JABJBS01 > JAYYQC01. Next base: position 6 of record JAYYQC010000172.1, read on the forward strand.
TCAAACCGCCTGACATCATCAGCGACGCGTTCATCGTCTTCTGCGATATACGGAGGATTTGACACGATCCAATCGAAGGTCTCGTTCTTAATCGTGTCAAAGACAGACGTTTCTACCAACTCGAGTCGCTCAAGAACGCCATGTTTCTCAGCATTGTGGCGACATAACTGCAGGGCCTCTGGGGAAATATCTGTCGCAACCACTGTGAGATTGGAAACCTTTAACAAGAGCGAAATCGCAATGCAGCCGCTGCCGACACCCACTTCAAGACATCGAGCCGAACCGCCACCGTTAAGAGCAGCCGCAACAATCTCAACAATTTGCTCCGTTTCAGGCCGTGGGATGAGCACCCTGCTATCAACATCAAACTCGAAACCACAAAAGTCCGCGCTTCCTAAGATGTAGCTTAATGGTTCACCGGCAATGCGTCGCTGCGTCGCCGCCAGAACATCTCTGACTTGCGCAGCACTGACCACGCGGGATGGCTCACTCAGCAAGGTGCCGTTTGAGATATGAAGTGTCTCCGCCACAATCCATCGGGCTTCATTGGCAAAGTTATCAATCGCATGATCTCGTAGGAGCATCCGAACCTTGTCGCTCAGCTGCTCAAGGGACATCACTTCCACCGCTCAGTCTTCTCCGCCTGAGTCAACCTGCATGAGCTGCTTTTGATGGTGGGTGCGTAACGCAACAACAATGTCGTTCATATCTCCCTGGAGGACGCTTGGTAAGCTATGAACCGTCAAGCCAATCCGATGATCCGTGATGCGGTCTTGAGGAAAGTTGTAGGTTCGGATTTTTTCCGAGCGGTCACCAGAACGCACCATATCTTTGCGTTCAGCAGCGCGTTTCGCTTCCTCTTCTCGCCTGGTCAGATCGAGTAAACGCGAAGATAGGACCTTCAAGGCCTTCGCCTTATTTTTATGCTGACTCTTCTCATCCTGACACGTCACCACTAAACCCGTCGGTAAGTGCGTGATTCGAATGGCCGAATCTGTCGTATTAACGTGCTGACCACCTGCACCCGATGATCGATACGTATCAATCCGCAAATCCGTTTCAGAGATAGTTACATCACGCTCTTCCGCTTCGGGGAGGATCGCAACTGTTGCTGCAGACGTGTGAATACGTCCCTGACTCTCGGTCGCGGGTACGCGCTGAACTCGGTGGACACCCGATTCGAACTTAAGATTCGCGAACACCGATTCACCACTGATAAGGGCTATGATTTCTTTTAACCCACCTTGAGTTCCTTCAGAAGACGATAAGATTTCTACCTTCCATCCCGATTTATCGGCAAAACGACTGTACATACGAAAGAGGTCACCGGCAAAAATGGCAGCTTCATCCCCTCCCGTACCAGCACGGATTTCAAGCACTACGTTCTTTGAGTCGTCGGGATCTTTGGGCATGAGAAGCTCTTGCAGCTTCTCTTCCAGCGTGGAGAGTTCCACTCGCTGAAGCGGCAACTCTTCACGTGCTAACTCGGTTAATTCCGCATCTTCATTAGACTTAATGATTTCTTGAGACTCTTCGATTGATTCTTTAAGTTCCACGATCGCGCGCAAAACCTCGACCACAACCTCGACCTCGCGGTGTTCTTTGGCAACTTGCTGTAATTTATCAGAGTCGCTTAAGACTGCAGGGTCCTGCAGTTGACGGTTCAATTCCTCGTAGCGCAGCTCAAACTCTTCAGCCTGTTTCATAAATTACGTCATTCCTAGCATTGGACTCAGGCGCACATAGAGAGCCGAGTTATCAAGAAGAAGAAGCAGTCTCGCTTTGAGAAGATTCCGTTGCCCAGAGGCAAGAGCCCCGTGCAACTCGAAGAGCACCGTCGTCCTTCTCTGCAACCAAGACATCACCACGCTTCATATCGTAGGTCCCAAGGTCGGTGATGATTCGACAATCGCCTGGTTCCGCAATAACGACCCTCAGGCCTTCTTCAGGCAAGACCGATCCCATCATCGACGTGTTCAATGCCCAGCCTGGGCCTTCGACTGTCTGCCGCTTGGGTTGAGGTAGACTAAAGGCATTAAACCGAACGGCGCCGCATGCTTCATCAAGATGTAGCTCACGAGGCTCTCCATCTTCGCCAGTTCGGCCCCAATCAAAAATGCGGTAGGTACTGGTAGACGGCTGCTGAACCTCCAGTAAGAGTAGCCCCGCGCCAACCGAATGCATTGTACCCGCCTCAACCAAGTACATTTCGCCGACCCTTGGACGAGCTTCATACATCCATTTGACGATGGAGCCTCGTTCGATGGCCTGTCGCAAGATGCCCGGGTCCAAACCAGGATAATTGCCGAGGTGGAGCTTGGCTCGACCTTCGATACTGGCAACGTACCACGCCTCGGTCTTTGGCTCTCCTAGCCCGGTCGCTTCGCAGAACTGCGCATCGGGATGTACCTGGACACTCAAGGATTCGCGAGCATCTAACCACTTGAGAAGAAAAGGAAATGTCCCTTCAGCCGAGCCACCCAAAGTTCCATCACGCCACAGTTGCCCGAGGGTTTGCCCAGCTCGGTCACCTTCAGCGACGATAGATTGGTGTTCTTTGAGGTCGGCCAGTTCCCAAGACTCGCCAACTGCACCTTCAGGGGTATCGCTTCGCCCGAGAAGGTCGCGAATGCGGTCGCCTCCCCACGGCTTGAGAACATACTTTGGTTTAAACTTAAGCATTGTCGTGTGTTACTCCGTCAAGAACCAATTCTCAAGACTCCCCACTCCAAGTCCTACCTCTGAAGACCAGACCACTCAAGCTACTTGTTCAGCAGTCCAAGCAGGTATAGCCTGAAAGTCGAGGAGGCATCCTGTGACCCGGCCACGAATACTCTGTGTTGATGACAGTAAAGCCCTGCGAATGGGCATGAAAAATCTACTTCAAGCCAAGTTTGACGTTGTTGGGGCTGGAGATGGCGTCGAAGCTCTGAAAATTCTCACGACAGAATCCTTCGACCTTATTATTCTCGACCTTGATATGCCTAAGCTTAATGGGGCTCAAACCATTGCTCAATTGCGCGAACGCGAAGACGCCACTCCGGTGATTCTTCTCACCGCTGAGGCGAGAACCTCTCATATCAAGCGCGTGATGGACTATGGAGTGCTCGACTATATCCTGAAGCCATGTTCCCCTCAGGATCTCGTACCAAAGATTGAGAAGGCACTTCATAAGGCAAGCCAAGAGCCTTCTCTTTCAATGCCAAGCGGTCCAGTCAGTAAACCCGAGGCCCTTGAAGCCGAACGAGCTGAGCGCTCAGGGCCATCGGCAGGCCCGAAAAGTGAGACCAAAGCCGCGGGCAGTGCGGTGCCAAAGCGCGTCGAGCCGACCATTTCGGGACCTACCGTCTTACTCATTGATGATATGAAGTCGGTCGGAACCGCGCTGAAAAGGTTTGTCAAAGACAGTATTCGAATCGACCAAGTTCTCTCAGAAGCGAGTACTTTACAGGCAATTGCCAAGCGGCAGTATCAAGCGGTGGTGGTCGACGTAGAGCTGCCAATCGCGGATATCGCAGGTTGGTTAGGAAGATTAAGGCTCCAACAACCGCTCGCAAGCTACGTTGCCCTGGGCCTGCCCACCCGCGAAGACCTTCCACAATGGAGCAAAAAGACCGGATTCGACGATTACATCTACAAGCCATTTCTCGAAGACGAGGTAAGGCGCTTTGTAATGACTCATGTTGATGAGAAACGGAAAATGATTGTTCTAGGGAACCTCATTAAGCTTCCGGTCTTCCACGATAACGATCGAGAAAAAGAACTCCAGCGGTTTCGAGAACTCACCCGAAAAGGACTTGAGCGGGTGGCGTCAACAGCAAACTACTTCTCTGCCGTGATGGTCTTAGAGAATCGAGTGCCTATCGAGCTAATTGGTCGACTGATGCCACAAGCGCTCGACCATTGCTCCGACTTACGTATGGAACTACGGGTCATCGGCGGCGACGAAGTTAAGAAAGCGATTACCGCAAGCGTGGGACCGGATGAGGTCGGAATCTATCCCGATATCGACAGTGCTTTAAGAGGCACAGAAGTAGTTGCGGTTCCAGACTGAGCCCGTTAGGCAAGTAACCTCCTAAAGGAGGCACGCATGCAAGTCGAAAAGCTTATTGAGGACTTTCGAGCAATAGCACGACAAAACCCTGGACCTGTGCCTGACACGGCGCAGTGGGTTCGCGGGGACTCCAAGACACATATTGTCTTCGGGATGATTACCCACGGAAATGAAACTGGAAGCCTTCCGGCCATCCAACCCTTCGTCGAACATCTGGAGAAGGACACAGAGTTTCAGGGCACTGTCACCATCTTTCTCGGTAACGCGGCCGCCGCTCTTAACAATGCGCGCTATCTTGAAGCCGACCTCAATCGCGTATTCACCGAACAGCCGCAGCCATCCGCAGAACGTCGTCGGGCCGCCGAGCTCACTTCAATTCTCGCGAGTGCCACACTGCTCGTCGATTTTCATCAAACGATTCTTGCTTCGCACGAACCCTTTTATATTTTTCCCTTTCATCGTTCTGGTTATCAATGGGCGAGATATCTCGCGGGTGCGAAGAGTCTGGTAACCCGTCACCCCAATTATCAATTCAGTGCTGGCTCAATGTGCACCGACGAATACGTCCTAAGCAAAGGGGGCGCGGGTGTAACACTTGAAATGGGTCAACTCGGCATATCAGATTGGGCTACCAATCTGACGCTCACCACGATGAAGCGCGCCTTAGCTGCGGCTTCGCGCATCAAGACCAGCGATGAGCTTGAGGGTCTCATCGAGTCAGAAAATCTGCGTGACTTAGATTTCTTTGAGATCACCTACGCTGAACCATTCAACGAACCAAAGATGCAGTTGAACCCAGGCTGGATAAACTTTGCACAAGTTCAAAAAGGCACAATCATCGGTAAACGGGGTGACGACAGTGCTTTCACTGCGCCCCGAGAGGGCATGCTACTCTTCCCGAAATACCCAAGCCGAACCGACTCAGGCGACGCAAAGGACCCAGTCCCTAAAGAAATCTACAACCTTGCTTCAGCTATGGAAGGCCATCCATTGGTGCTCTGGCCAGAGCTTTGAATTATTTACCCTTGCCCAGAAAGTCTTGAATCGAGCGACAAATCGCATCTTTATTAGCGATTTCACTTGTAATCACTTGTGGGTCTTCACCGTAGCGCTCTTTTAGGTCTTTAATAAATTGCCCTGAACCATAGGGGCTTTCCACTTGTCCGTAACAAAAGACATTTGACCGAGGCATAATGCGACTTCGTAAAAGCTCCATACACTCTCGAGTGTCATCTGCCGACCAATTATCTCCGTCTGAGAAATGGAAAGGGTAGATATTCCATTCAGCGCTGGGGTAATCGTCTTCGATAATCTGGGCGCACAGTTTATATGCCGTGGAGATCATTGTTCCCCCCGACTCTCTGGTCCGAAAAAACGTATCCCGGTCGACTTCTTTAGCGCGCGCATCATGGATGATAAAGCGAGTCTGGAGACCCTTGTATTGGCTTTTAAGCCAGGTATCTATCCAAAACGATTCAATGCGAACAATCTCTTTTTGCTCCTCGCCCATACTTCCTGAAACGTCCATCATGTAGATAATAACTGCATTGGTCTCAGGTTTATCGATGGTCTTCCAGGAACGGTAGCGACGGTCATCATGAGTTGGCACGATCACCGGATTAGACGAATTGTATTCGCCGGTCGAAACTTCACGCCTCAACGCCCGCTTGAACGTACGCTTGAAGTGACGAAGACTCTCAGGTCCAACGTGACGTACCCCTGAATACCGCAGATTGGTATTGCTTATCTGCTCCGAACCTTTTGGCTCGATCCGAGGAAGCGAAAGCTCTTCACCCAACATTTGTGCGAGCTCTTCAATGGTTACATCAACCTCAAGTGAATGCTCACCTGCGTCAGAGCCAGCGCCTTCACCCTGCCCTGGGCCCTCATCGACATTCCCAGGCGCAAGCTGATCACCTGGCTCGCCGGGGCCCTGTCCGACCCCACCTTTATCGCGATGGTCAAAGG
>JAYYQC010000173.1:0-7858 GCA_036128675.1 Myxococcota bacterium
TGGTAGCTGCGACATTGATGTGGAAAGCGAAGCAGCGTTGTCGCCAGCCTTGCTCGGCACCGGCCTAAATGGCTCATTCGAATACGAAGGGGAGATCTGCGGATTTGATGCTGAACTGGAACTAGACTTCAGCATTTAAACCGTCCGTCTCTGAGACTTGTACGTGGGTCAAAGGATAAAGCCTCTCTGTGGTGACATGGAGGGGCTTTTTTTATCGCTCAACGATCCAGCCTTTGAAGGACTCGGGAGATGCGTAAACCGGCTCTGGGAAACTGTTGTCGATGTCAACTACTCTCCATCGGAAGTCTTCGCGGCCAAGTGGGTCATGCGGCGAATTCAATGCAGTTGTGAAGTCGAATGAATTTTTGATGGACTTCAGGTCGAGTTCGAGATGAAGCATTGTGTTGAGCTTTTCATAAACGAAGGCCTGGTCACCAAGATAGGTCCAATGCCATCCGGCATTCTCTAGTACTCTTGTTTTAAAATGAGCACCGGACAACTCGTTTCTCTCGAGGAGATGACGGCTATCTCTGAGCTTTTGTGGCGCCGTTTTGATATTGCCTCGGGTAGCAACAGACCAGACCGAATGAGCCTCAGCTTGCGTTGCAACTCGGTTGAGTTTGAACATCGCGAGTTGGTATCGAAAACCAACCAAATGCGCATCGGTAGTTTTCAAAGCTTCGAGACTTTTTTGACGCGGTATTTCATCCACGTCCGAAATCAGAACCCAGTCATCGTAGCTAAGGTTTGAGGGGAATCCGCGCGCCAGTGCATTCCGCTGATGATTTTCACGGTCCCAATGATCGGGTGAGTCGAGGGGAAGGTCATCAACCAAGACATAGGTGATCTTGTCGCGGTAAGGCGCGAAACGCTCAGCGTGATCTGAAAAATAGCGTGGCTTTGGTCGTCCTTTATGCGTGTGTGTCGCTTCGCATACGACGAAGCAATCTACGTGGTCGTAAAGGTACTTCAGCCTAAATTCAAGTAGGTCGATCTCGTTGTAGAAAGTGAACGCGTCGACGATCATCTCTCTTCAACTTAGCCCAGGTGTTCGGAATAAATCTCTTCGTTGAAGCCAACAAGGACAAGCTTGCCGATCCTCAGGAGAGGCGCTCGCATATTCCCGGTCGCTCCCAGCATTGCGGTCACGGCTTCGTCGGTGGTCTTTGCTCCCACGTCGAAGTGGTCGACCTTCTTGCCTTTCATCACCACCATCTTCGTGGAAGCTTCGGCAATCTCTCTGGCATCGTCGGCTTGGAGCTTTTTATTTGCTGAGACGCTTTCCTTCACCGTTATGTCGTTGGCCTCTATAAACTTAGAGGCTTTGGTGCAGCTCGTTCAGCCCTTACGCTCGTAAATCCATTGAATCGTCTTTTTCTTTGGCATGAGGGGATAGTACCGCGAATTCGGCACAGGCTCAACGGCTTAACTCTGGAGCAGAGTGAATGTTTGATGAACTACGATAGAGGAATTTGACGCAGGGCTACCGAAGCCGCTCGCGCTGAAGCATCGCTTTATCAAAGATGCCGACCGTGAAGGCCCAAAACGTCTCTTCTGGATAACTGAGGTCTTGACCCGCACCGATCTCAAACCTCACCCGGTCCAAAATCGGCAGGAGGATATGAACGCCCGTGAAGAAGCTCATAAGAGGACGTGCTGGGGCGCAGTCGCTCTCCCAGAGAACTGCCATGTCGACGCCGCTGACCCATTGAAAGCTATAATAAAAATGGTCGCCCCAGACTTCACCGGTTCCGCGCTCGATGAATTCGTAGCGATACTCAAACGATGTGATGAACTCATGCTTCCCAAAAAAGTCGGGCGAGCTCGGGAAGCCTCGCAGGCTATTGGCCCCGCCCACGTGGAAATAGTCATAGGCGCCGATGGTGCCGGGGCGATATTGTCCAAGTGAAGACCAGTAGAAGATATGTTTCGAGCTCAGTGACGCGTAGCTGCGGTGATCAAAGAGATACTCTTGATAGGAGGCTGGCCCCCCTAAGAGTCCGCCGTACTGAGAGAACCTTAACTCGGCATAATGTCCTCTCAATGGGTTGAGCAGGGGCGAGCGTGTATCGTATACAATGCCTAATCCCAATTTGGGAACACTGTCAGGTCCAGATTCCGATAGGAAAAATGGGCTGGTCGCTCGGTAGCCGCGGTACTCTTCCGCGTTGTCGTCTCGTAGGAAATGATAAAAATCGGCTGTGTAGAGTAGCTTAAAGGAATCATCGATCGGATGGTAGACGTCGAGTTCGAATGCAAATGAGCGTTCGACAAAGGTCTTGATGGGGTTGTCCGAGTTTACCCCGGTGATGATAAGCTCCCAGCTAAATGGCCACTCCAGAAACCAGGGAGAGAGCATCCAGATCTGAAACTCGGTCGCACTGAAGAGCGGATCAATGCTTGTCCTTCCATAAGCGTCTGCTCGAATGTCCATGCCAAAGAGATTGAGAAATGAGCCTCCTCCTCCCAGCATAAGTCCGTTGATATCGGAGGATTTAAAAGTGGGGAAAAGAATTTGCTGCGCAAGTTCGGTGAAGGACAACTCGAGGGTATTCGGCTCATCTCCAGTTATAAACTCTACTTCGATACTCGCGAAAAGGTCCAAGTCAATGAGGGCGGCATGGTCGCGCTGCCATTTCTCGCAGGAAAACGGCTCGCCAATTCTAAACGAGACTGTTCGCTCAACAACGACTTGTTTTGTGTGGACGAGACCTTTGTAAACAATCGACTCAATCGTTGGGTCTGATGGTACGTCTGGGCAACGCGTGTCTCCGAAAGAGACCACGGGAACCAACGTGAGGATGCTTAGGAGAAGAGGACGGAGCCACTTGCCAAGCTGATGAGCTCCGGTCTTAAGCATTAAAGATTACATCTCGATGAGGTTATCAGCGACGCGGAACTCAGCGTCGGTCTTCTCGCGAAGACTCTCTACACTTTCGCCTTTTGCAATTTCTTTGAGAACCAGCTCACGCTTCCCGTCGGTTTCCTCGATGTCAAACCAGCCAAGGTCGGTAATTACATGCTGGACGCACGCTTTGCCGGTGAGTGGTAGATTGCATTCTTTAAGCAGTTTGGGTGAACCATTCTTGTTGGTGTGGGTCATGATGACGATGACGCGTTTTGCGCCAGCCACAAGATCCATCGCGCCGCCCATACCCTTGACCATTTTTCCTGGGATCATCCAGTTGGCTAGGTCGCCATTCTGACTGACCTGCATTGCCCCCAGGATTGCGAGGTCGATGTGACCGCCGCGGATCATTCCAAAGGAATCCGAGCTCGAGAAGAAGGAAGAGCCGGGGACCGTCGTGATGGTCTGCTTACCCGCATTGATGAGGTCTGCGTCTTCGTCGCCTTCGTAGGGGAAGGGGCCGATGCCCAGCAAGCCATTCTCGGATTGCAATACAACTTCGACGCCCTCGGGAATATGATTCGCGACCAGGGTGGGCATACCGATTCCGAGATTAACGTAGTAACCGTCTTGGAGCTCTTTCGCGACGCGCTGGACAATTTCTTCACGTGATAGTGCCATGGTGGTTTCTCCTCAGCGTGCAGTCAGCGTGCGCTGTTCGATTGGTTTTTCGTAATCACTTGCCTTGATAACGCGCTGGACGAAAATGCCTGGTGTGTGGATTTCGTCGGCGTCGAGCTCGCCAGCGGGTACGAATTCTTCGACCTCGGCGATGGTAATCTTGCCGGCGGTCGCCATCATTGGGTTGAAGTTCCGTGCGGTCTTACGAAAGACCAGGTTCCCGTGAGCATCGCCTTTCCACGCTTTGACAATCGCGAAATCAGCCACGAGACCAGTCTCCATGACGCAATCGACGCCATCGAAGTTGCGGGTCTCTTTTCCGTCTGCGACGACCGTTCCGAAACCAGTTGGGGTAAAGAAGGCTGGGATGCCTGCGCCACCCGCGCGAATACGTTCGGCCAACGTTCCTTGTGGGACCAGCTCTACCTCAAGCTCGCCACTCAAGAACTGAGTTTCAAAGGTCTTGTTTTCGCCAACGTAACTCGAGACCATCTTTTTGATCTGCTTGGCTTCGAGGAGAAGGCCAAGACATTTCCCGTCAACGCCACAGTTGTTGGAGATGATGGTGAGCTTGTCCACGCCTTTCGCGTGAATCGCTCGAATCAGGTCTTCGGGGTTACCGCAGAGGCCGAAGCCACCGCTCATGATGACGGCGCCGTTTGGAATATCTTTGACGGCTTCTTCTGCACTTTGGACTAGCTTGTTCACATGACCTCCCTGAGAAACTCGGGCGTTACCTAACGTCCAAGCGGTCTTGGGTCAATGCGGGGTCAGTGCGTAGCGTGGCAGTAGAGCGATTTAGTTGATTGGATTGGCCAGGTTGTAGATCGACGCGGACTTGGAATAGTCCACACCAGCTACGCGCTCGACTTCAGGCGGGAATTTCAGCCGCTTATCGGCGAAATAGTCCTCTCTGTGACTACCTTCCGAGAGACGATTATAGGTGATGTACATCGCGCGTCGTGAGCGGTCGCTGGTATTTGGATGGGAGCGGTGCGGGATATAGGAATCAAAGAAGACAATATCACCGGCCTTCGCTTCCAGCGGACGCCACGGAAGCGTCGCCTCGACGTCCGGATGCACTGAGCCGCCTTCATCTTGTCGGAGAGTCTCATAAACCGGTACGGGGTCAGAGAACTCAAGGCAGCCATTTTCGATGGTTGAGTCGTCCACCGCGATCATCATGGTGATATGGTAGCGCTGCCCGAACGTAATGAAGGCTGGCGCATCTTGGTGGGCGGTAAAGCCGGAGCCGCCGGGAAGCTTCGCGTTGATCTTCTCTTTGAAGAGGACCGCTTGCTCGCCCATCAACTCACTTAAGATCCGCATGACATCCCCGTCGGTAAGAAGCGCCCGAAGACCGTCATGGTAGGGTACGAAATTTTCTACCCGGCAGAGGAGTCTGTCGCCGGTCTTTGAGGAGTTCTCAAAGTACTTCATCCACTTCCCAGGCGTTTCCGGGAGCTCGAAGAGTTCATGGGTCCAGTTGCGAAGCGTTTCGATCTGAGAATCGCTGAAGGGCGACTTCAATACGAGGTGATGGTTCGCTTCCCAGTACGCGCGGTCTGCGTCGCTTAGGGTGTAGTCTAGCATGATTGATCTCCTTGTTGGGCTGCGAGATGGTTGATTAGACGTGAACGATAGGCTTCGAGTGGGGCGACCTCGAGATCTGGGTCCTTGGCGAGCTCGTCCCAAGAACGGATTGCGAGGATCGTTTTGAAGTCGTCACTCGACTCAAAGTGGTCGGCCTCGGCGTTCGTCATCGGGCCTCCTTGCCAGGCAAGTGTTCCCTTGGAGGCCTCGGAGAGCCGGGCGTAGTATTTGGGGTTTTTGAAGCAGAGATAGCGCTTGGCTTGGACGTGCGCTTCGACAAGCTTGCCAACGCGCTCTGAGCAGCCGTGTTCTTCCAAGAAGCGGCGACCGAGGCCTTCATGGTTTACGACGCCCAAACCTTCCATTTGAGGTGCGGACGCATCAATGAGGTGTCCGACATCGTGAAAGAGTGCCGCGAGGATGACCTCCTCGTCGGCCCCCTGCTTATGCGCCCAATGCGCGCATTGAAGGGCATGTTCGAGCTGTGAGATGGGCTCTCCAATATAGTCCATCTCAATGGATTCAGAGAGCGGCTTTAGCAGCAGTTCAGCGCGTGCTTCGATGTGGGCAAGGTCGGTCGTTTCCATGAGTCGGAAAGAGCCAGAGAAAATAATATAAATCAAATTGAATTATTTAATTATCATGATAAGTTTTTCTTATGCAATTTACCCAGCTTCGAGCCTTCCATGCCGTGGCGACGTCGGGGAGCTTCACGGCTGCCGCGAAGCGACTTCATATCAGCCAGCCCGCGATCACGCAGCATATCAAAGAACTCGAGGCAGCTTATGAGACAGAGCTCTTCATCCGAACCCGTCAGGGAGCGCAGATCACAGCGGTGGGCTTTGAACTGCTTGAGGTAACATCCGCGATGATCGAGCTTGAGAAGAGCGCTCAGAGCATCCTCGAAGAAGCGGGAAGAGAGCTGATTGGCACGCTCCGAATCGCGGCGGACGGGCCATTTCACAGCATCGATATTTTGAAGCGCTTTCGCGCTGAGCATCCGAAAGTTCAGATCGAGCTCGAGGTTGGCAACAGCAGCACCATCGAATCGCGACTGCGAAGCCATCAAGCCGATGTGGGCGTACTCGCTGATGCACGGGCCATCGATGGCATCGAGCGTCTTCAGCTTGGTATCGAGGAGATCGGCCTCTTTGTTGGGCATGATCATCCGTGGGCAAAGCGGGATTCGATTGCGATGGCTGAGCTCGAAGGGGTGGAGATGATCCGTCGAGAGAAGGGCTCACGTACCCGAGACGCATTCGAGCGAGCCTGCCGAAGTGCGGGCGTTTCTCCGACCTATCGGATGGAGCTTGGTAGTCGAGAAGCGGTGCGAGAAGCGGTCGCAGCCGGCTTAGGTGTTGGTGTTGTGAATTTTGCCGAGGTTGGCAGTGACCCACGTGTCTCTACAATCTCGGTATCGGATGCAGAGATACGGAGTGCCGAATATCTGATCGCTCTCTCCTCCCGACGTTCGAGTCGTCTGGTCTCTGCGTTTTTCGCGAGTGTTTAAGAGCCTTTATGACCCGATCTGAGCATTGATCTGGTCTCCGGATGGCGGTCTACTTACACCATGCGCTTGCGACGTTTTTTGTTTGTACTTCTCATGGCTGTGGTCTGTCTCACGCTCGGTTCCGCGGTGGCGTCCGCCGAGGTCCCGGTTATTTCGGTCGGTCAGCAAGACGAGCAGGTCATCGGCGGGGATGTTGAGATTCTCGTCGATCCGGACGGTCAGATTAGTTTTGAAGAGACCTGGTCTGACTCAGGGAAGTTAAAGTTTCAAAAATCTGAAAAAGAGGTCCCAAATTTCGGCTTCAGTGACAGCGCTATTTGGGTACGATTTTCTCTGGCCAATGCCACCGGCGCACCCCTCGAAAGACTCTTCAGCATTGGCTATGCGCTCCTGGACGAGGTCATCATCGAGGTGCGGCAAGGTGGAGAGATTCGCCGTTTTGAATACGGTGACTTGAAACCTTTTGCAGAACGAGATTTTTATCATCGGCATTTTATCGTACCGCTGCGATTCGAGAGTAACGAACGCCTTGATATCAGGGTGCGCATCACCAGTGAGAGTTCCCTGCGTGTACCTTTGACTCTTTGGGATGACGATGCATTTTACAAAGAAGATGTCATCCAGATGCTCATCAATGGGCTCTACTATGGCTTGATGCTCGTGATGGCGCTCTACAACGCGTTTGTCTATTTTAGTATTCGAGAGCGGTCCTATCTCGTTTATGTGTGTTTTGTTGTTTCTGCCGCGATAGCGCAATTGGCGATGTCAGGTTTGAGTTATCAGTTCCTCTGGCCTACTTGGCCTTGGTGGGGGGGCGTCAGTGTTGTCTTAGGGCTTGCGCTCGGTACCATCTTCGCAGGTCTTTTTACGCTCGAATTTCTACAACTCAAAAGTACGTTCCCTCGCGTTGCCAAACCACTGCAGATCGTTGTTGGGTTAAGTACGATTCTGGCCGTTGCATCTTTCTTTATTCCTTACGGTTATGCAGCACGAGGACAACTTTTGCTGATCATGCTTGCTATACCAATCTGCGTCACGGCTGGTGTTATCTCTTGGCGTGCTGGCTCGGTCGAAGCGAAATTTTACTCGATTGCATGGTTTAGTTTTCTCGGGGGTGCGATGCTGCTTGCGCTCACCTATGGAGGGGTGTTGCCAGCGAATGCGATCACGACTCGAGGTCATGAAGTAGGTGGGGCACTCTTGGTCGTCTTACTCTCTCTCGCTCT
>JAYYQC010000174.1:0-10000 GCA_036128675.1 Myxococcota bacterium
AAGCTACCGTCGCGACCGCGCTGGGAAGGTCATTCTAAGTCGGCTCGACGAGACCTCACTCGAAAAGATTGCCTTGAAAACGGGGGGTCGATACGTTCGTTCAACCAGCAACGACCTCGACCTTGAAGCGGTCTATACCCAAGGTATTAAAGCGAATCTTACATCCCAAGAGCTTGGCTCGAAGCGACGCCAGCGCTGGGAAGAACGTTTCCAATGGCTTGTCGCACTGGCACTCTTGGCCCTCGCGCTGGAGGCCGTCTTGCCGAATAGACGCGGCCAGGAGGAGAACGCATGATGCGGACACACTTTATCGCGCTCGTGAGTAGCCTCGCCCTCCTCTTGATGGGGCCCTACGCTCTAGCGAACGATGCGTATGAAGCTTGGGAAGCCAAACGCTACGACGAGGCGCTTCAAGGGTTTATCGACCAGCAAATAGAAAGCCCCAATAACCGCGACCTCGGCATGAATGTAGGAAGCGCCCACTATATGCTGGGCGACTTTGAGAAAGCGGCCAACCAATTTGAACTACTTACTCAAAATGGGACCCCACAAGAACGCTCCGAAGCGTTCTACAACTTAGGCAATACCAAATACCGACAAGGGAAACTAGATGAGGCACTCAAGGCCTATCAGAAGACCCTTGAGCTCAACCCTGATGATAAAGAAGCCAACTATAATCTCGAATTTGTGCGTGACGAGATTCGGCGACGCCACGAAGAAGCGCAAAAGAATCAGGACCAGCAGCAACAACAACAACAACAACAACAACAGCAACAACAGCAACAACAGCAACAACAGCAACAACAGCAGGACCAACAACAAAACCAGGACGGCCAAGAGAACAACCAAGACGAGCCCCAGAACTCCATGAGTGATGACCCCGAGCATCAGCGCCAGGGAGATGAGCCCGATGCGCCACAAGAAGCCAACCCACCCGAAGATGGTGCTACCGACCAACCGGAGGGACAGGCTGAGCCTCAACAAGGCGATGAGCCACAACCGGACCAAGAGGGGCAAGACGGCAATGCCGCGGCTGAAGCGGAGCAAAACGACACAACGCAGGAACAAGAGGGACAGGCCCAAGAGGGACAAAGTGGAGAGAGCGATTCTCCAACCGGCCAGGAGCAAGCACTCACGCCTGAAGAAGCCCAGCGCTATCTCGATGCACTCGACCCAGACCGTCCACCCACTCGAAAGCGGGCCCGAAAAGGTCGCCGCAGTAGGAAGGACTGGTAATGCAGCGATTAAAGACTCTGCCCTACTACTTTACAGCGTTGCTCCTGCTCGTCTCGAGCTCCATGGCCCATGCAGTGGGTATCTCCGCGTCTCTGGACCGCTCGGAGGCCACGGTTGGCGAAGGTGTCTCCCTCTCGATTACCGTTGAGGGCAGCCGAAACGCCGAACCCAAGATCCCCCAGCTCGCTGATTTCGAGATTTATTCCCGTGGCCAGTCAACGCAGATGTCTTTCATCAATGGTAAGATGAGCACCTCGGTCGAATACAGTTATACGCTTGTCCCGAAAAAGGAAGGGCGCTTTCAGATCCCCGCCATATCGGTCGCAATTGAAGGCAGTCGATACCAGTCGTCTCCACTGGTCCTTAATGTCGTCAAGACCAGCCAAGCGGCCCAAGGTGACTCGCAAGACCTCTTTATCGACACCAAGCTCTCGTCGGAGACTCCCTATGTCGGGCAACGCATCGTCTATACCTGGCGTTTCTACCGGTCGGTTCGACTCGCCGATGCCAATGTCGAGCTCCCGGACTTTGAGGGCTTTATCGTCGAAGAGCTTGGAGATCAGCGTGAGTTCAATACGACACTCAATGGTAAGAGTTATGTCGTTACCGAGCTCTTACGAGCGTTGACCCCGCAAGAGGCTGGCCCAATCGAGCTTCCGGGAAGCTCACTCAATGCAGATGTTGTGGTAAGCCGCAGCGGCCGACGTCGGAGTATCTTCGACGATATGCTCGGCCGGGCTGAGACACGGCGCATGCGCATTGAGAGCACGCCTCACTCCATTGTGGTCCAGGAGCTTCCCCGAACCCGCGAGGGCGGCATTCCCCTGGTAGGACGCTACGAGGTTGCAGCCAACGTGAGTCCACGCACACTCAAGACAGGTGGAAGTACAACGGTGGATATCGCGCTTCGAGGCTATGGTAATTGGAAAGCGATTAAGCTCCCCACCTTTGCGTGGCCGGCATCGCTCAAGGTCTATCCCGAACCACCAGTACTCACACAGCTCTCAGGAAACGACGTAACCCATGGGCAAAAGACCTTTCGCTTTGCGGTTGTTCCATTGGAGGCCGGCACCATCGAACTTCCCGATATTTCGTTCTTTATCCTGGACCCAGAAGTAGGCGAAATCCGCGAGACAAAGCTCACGCTGGGGCGTCTCAATGTGGCACAAGGCGAAACCGAGACGACACCGCTCGCAGGTAGCAGTTCATCGGCGACGACAACCCAAAAGACCAGCGTGGATATTCAAGGCGACGATATTCTGCCCAACTCACCAACCTTCAGTACATTGGCTCGCCCCACAACCATCTCAACTTGGGTGCTGCGCTTATTTGGACTTTTGATACCGGTCTTTCTGGTTCTTGGCGTAGACTGGCAGATCCGCCGCCGCGACGAAGAATCGAATGATGTCTGGAAGAAGCGAAAGCGGTTGGCCCTCTCGACCGTGCTCGCCGGGCTATCGCAGGCCGAAAATGACCCGGCAGAGCTATCCAAGGTGATCCGGAACTTCCTCGGTGATTGCCTCTCAATCTCGGGCGCATCGCTTACCACGACGGAGCTCCTTGAAGCGCTCGACAAAGCAGGCGTGAGCGCGGACCTTCGCTCAGAATACCGTGACCTCTTGCAGCGCTGTGATAATGCACTCTATGCGCCTAAGGACTCAGTCGACCTCAGGGGTGTCACGAAACGGATAAAGCCGGCCCTTACGAAAACGCACCAGCACTTCAAGGGGAAGAACTAATGCAGCCGCCTACCACGATGAAAGTCGTACGCCTGGCTCTGGCCACGTTTATCCTCTTCTATACAGTCGTCGCAGGAGCATCACCCGAGCTGGAGCGCTCTCAGTCTGAGTTCATCACTGCGGCCGATGCATTCCAGAGTGGTCAGTACGACAAAGCGCTGGAACTCTATTCAGCGATCGAAGAGCGTGGACACGAAAGCGCAGACCTCTACTTCAACCTGGGCAACACCTATACCCGTCTATCCAAGCCAGGCCTCGCCATTAAGGCCTACCGCGAGGCGCTTTACCGAGCTCCCCGATCAGCCGACCTTAAAGCCAATCTTGAGTTTGTTCGCGGGCAAACCACGGACGCCATCGAGCCTCCTACGCCAGCCACGACCGCGACAACCCTGGCGTTCTTTCATTTCCAGCTTTCAACTGGCGAGAAGTGGGGCCTACTCTTGGCTTTCAACCTCCTATTTTGGGCCTCTTGGCTATGTGTCAGGCATCTCTCAAATGACTGGTTACGAGCCTTACGCGCCTTTAGCTTCATCATCGCGGTGGCTATGGTAGCATCAATCATAGTTGAGCTGATTCTTCCTAAATCGGACCTCGTTGTAACGAGTACCAAGACCGAGGCACGGGCCGGACTCGATGCTAAATCGGTCACACGCTTCACACTGCACGAGGGTACCGAATTGAGAATTCATGAGATCCGCGATGGTTATGCACGGGTAGTGCTCCCCGAATCAAATGAGAGCGGCTGGGTCTCACTCGCCGATGCTGCCACGGTCCCTAGTCGTTGACCAACCCCATCGCGCGTAAGACCGCGCTGTAGCCTTCTCGGTAGGTTGGGTATCGCAAAGTGTAGCCCAGCGTGGCTCGATGAAGTGAGCGACACCGCTTATTGGTTGCCCGACGAGCGCCAGAGGGTGCCCGCCCGACTCCGTCCTCACTAAGCTCTCTACCCAGAGCGTTCGCCAAATAGGTGACGACATCATTCCATGGGGCACTTAGGTCATCAACGCCTAATACAATAGGTGGAAGACGCTCGACCTCAGCAACTGTCATCGCATGCAAGAGCCCCACCGCATCATCGCGGTGAATTCGATTGGTATACCGCGGCTCGCCGGGCTTCAGCGCCGCTCGCCCCTCCTGAACAGCACGAACCAGCCAGTGACGACCTGCACCGTAGATGCCTCCAAGCCTGAGCGACGTTCCTTGCAATGAAGCGATCAACTTCTCGCCCCGACGCATCGTAGCGCCCGACATCCCCGTAGGCGAGATGTCGGTGTCTTCAGTCACTTCGCGACCATCTTCAAATTCATACACGCTGGTACTCGAGACAAAGATGACGCGACCTGCTCTCTCTCCCCCCAAATGGTCGACCAATCGTTGGGTCCCTAACTCATACGCGCGCTCATATGCTTCGGCGCTCCGGTCATCAGCCGCAAGCGCATAGACCCAGCGATCAATCTGCTTAGGGACGTTTTTCCAACCTTCGTGCGACGCAATATCTGCCGAGATGCGCGTGAAGGATTCCGGTAATTTGTCAGAGCGTCGCCGAATCCCAACAACACTGTGTCCCGCGTCTACGAGCTGCTCGCCCAGAGCGGTTCCTAGATCCCCGCAACCTACAATGCCGATACTTAAGCGCTCAGTCACGGTTTAGCTTCCCCTCGATGCGTTGAAGACGATGTGCATGAGACGGTGAGTTATAAGCTTCAACCAGCTTCAATGCACACTCTTTCGCGCGACCATAATCTTTTGCCTGGTGCTCGTAGAGCTTTGCCAGTCCCTCAAGTGTCACCTCGTCGAGTGCCCCTGAGACTTCTTCCGCTTCTTCGAAGAGACGTATAGCCTCATGAAAGGCACCGCGGCGTTTCAAGAGAGCACCCGCCAGCTCCAGAGATTTAAACCACGCCTCGGAGCCAACCTCACCCCGTTTTAAAGCGCGACGGAGTTGATTAAGGGCTTCGTTTTCGCCCTCCAGTCGAAGATGCATTTTGGCAAGAGCGAGCTCGGCCCAGGCCGAGAGTGAAACTTCAGGGGTGCTCAGGGTCGACTCAAGGTGCGACATCATCCCAACCATCGCCAGGAGGTCATCAACATTGTGTTTAATCACTCCGAGGAACCGTTCGGGACGACCGGTACGGAGATATTTGAAATAAACTTCCGGCACCTCACTCCCCGGTAAGTCGTCCACCCGGCTAAAACCGAGACGTTCCCGTTCAATCGTCGTCAGGCGCACATCGTCGAGTTCCTTCCCGTAAAGTCGCC
The DNA here is from genome assembly GCA_036128675.1 of Myxococcota bacterium. GTDB lineage: Bacteria > Myxococcota > XYA12-FULL-58-9 > XYA12-FULL-58-9 > JABJBS01 > JAYYQC01. The sequence continues at coordinate 5,235 of JAYYQC010000174.1, forward strand.
TAAACACGTGGAGGAGGTCGAGATGGCGCTCCAGCTGGGGCTCAGGTAATCTGTTCATCACGCAGCGGGCTCGGATAAGGGGCCAATCATAGGATTTCCCATTGTAGGTAACCAACACCTCTGCGTCTTTAAGGCGCTCGGTCAAGACCTGAAGCATCCCGCGCTCTCGACCTGGCCGCTCTAAGATGAACTGTTCAGTAACCCAAGCCTCGCCATCCCAGCGAGCTATTCCGAGCACAAAGGGCAGCGTACCCGTACCGCCCGCAAGACCGGTTGTTTCAGTATCCAAGAAAAGCCACTGCTTGAGGTCTGGCACCTCACCTATTTCTTCTAAGAAAAGCAACGAGAGCTGGTCGGTGGTGAGTCGTTCAATCCCCGTCAATGGCGTCTCACCATGGGAATAACTCATCGGGTGGGCCTCACGGACCACGCGATAGCTGTAGCCTTCAATCTCGCCGACCTCTCCGGGGAGCGCGATCGGTTTACTCTTGGTCGTCGACGTGCTCCCGCTTCGAAAAGGGTTGGATGATGCCGTGACCTTCTTTCGCTTCACTTTGGAAAACTGTGGGCGCGCATCATCCCTCTCACCCGTCGATGCCTTCGTCTCAACCGGTGCCGGCTCGACAACCTCTTCCTGCGCCTCCACCGGTGACGACTGCCCTCTGCCCTTCGAGAGGCGGCCAAGACGTTTCTTAAACTTCGAGGTCATCGCTTCGTTCACCCGCCCACAACAAGGCTCAGCCTTGCGCCAACACCCAATCAATCACCTGGGCAACGCGGCCTTTGCGGTCAATGGGTCCTTCGGCGCCTGGCATCGTCTCCGGCTGAACCGGGCCAATACACGTCGGACAGCCAAGCTGACATGCACACTGGTCCAAGAGGAATTTCGCGCGTGGTAAGAGCACCTGCCTCTCGTCAAAGACGCGGCTACTTAGTCCAACTCCACCCGGCATCGAATCGTACATAAAAATCGTCGGTGACATTACCTGCTTCCCTTCGGTCACCGGCTCTTCACCCTCTTGGGGGCCATCTTTCACCACAAAGCCGAGGTCGCGGGGATCTGACATCAGACCAACCGTTGCAACGGTATGCATCACTTTGGAAAGCCCTCTTAACGCGTCCAGACAGTCTGGTCTCGACAGGTCGAGCTGGTCGGGCAGGTCGTTGGGAAAGGTCCACCAAACGCTTGTTGTATGCATCTGGACATCCGGGAGTCGAACATCCCCATAGCCGACATTCTCGTGGGTATTGTACCGAATTTTCTTATAGCCAACGACCCGGTCAACCAGGCTTACTTCCCCGTGGGCAACCTCAACATGTGACCCAAGATGCTGGTCATCTTCTTCGATAATCGCAATGCGCGTATACGTCATCGCATCGGTGAAATAGTCCGGTACGACCTTACGAACAAAGGCCTTGTGATTTTCATAGTCGAGTTTCTCAACCTGATACTGGTCACCATCATGCTGATAAATGGCTTGTTCATGCAGCATCGTATGCGTCGAGCGCCAATCCATCTCCGCAATGTTCCGACCAGTCTCCACATCGATGATCACATAATTATCCCAGCCAACGCTTCGTAGAGATACCTGGTTTGCAGGATACGCGTCATCGGCCCAATGATAGGTCGCGCCACCGTCGTCGTTACCCTCCACCTTATGAACCACTTGATGCTGGGCAAGGAAATCAAGGCCCTCACCCACTGCATCCGGCTCCAGTGTCCCAAAGCGCTCCCCATGCTCAAATGGTAGCTCGAAGGCCGCACATTTGAGATGTTGAATCAGGATTTCGACATTATCGGGATCAATCCGAGCTTCTTCGCTTGGGGCATCAAGAAGTATATCGGGTTGCGCCGCGAAAAACTGATCCAGGGGCGAGCTGTTGGTAACCAAGAGCGCCAACGAGGACTCCATTCTTCGGCCCGCGCGACCAAAGCGCTGCCAGAGACTGGCGACACTCCCAGGATACCCAACGCAGACCACCGCATCTAAGGCCCCGACATCAATGCCAAGCTCAAGGGCATTGGTCGCAACGACCGCTCGAATCTCACCATCGCGAAGTCGCTTCTCGATGTCGCGTCGCATTTGAGGCAGATACCCGCCTCGGTATGCATGAATCGCTTCTTTCGGGATTTTATCTTTGGCCAGTCGTTCACGGAGATACTTGAGCATTACCTCCACGTTGTTTCGACTCTGCCCGAACACAAGGGTGGAAACACCATTTCGAACCAGCTCGGCACTCAAGCGAACTGCGGACTTTAATGCGCTCTCACGAATTCCCAGCTCGGCATTTACAACCGGTGGGTTGTAGACCATCACATGCCGAGGGCCGCGCGGCGCGCCACTCTCCTCAACCAGCGTCACCGGCCCTCCAATCAGCGACTCCGCGTGGACTTTAGGGTTCCCGATTGTTGCCGAAGCCATAATGAACTGAGGGTTTGAGCCATGAAACCTTGCTATACGCTGTAGCCGTCGAATCAGGTTCGCTAAATGAGAACCAAAGACACCTCGGTACGTGTGCAGCTCATCGATCACGACATACTTAAGCTCCGCGAAGAGGCGTGCCCACTGGGCATGGTGTGGCAGAATTCCCGCGTGGAGCATATCGGGATTGGTAATCATGATACCTGCGCGTTCCTTGGCTATCTTGCGGGCATCCCCTGGTGTATCCCCATCGTAGGTAATCGCGCCATGCGACATCCCGGCCTCCCCCATCAGCTTGCGTAGGGCTTCCTCCTGGTCGCGCGAAAGCGCTTTGGTCGGGAATAGATAAAGGGCTCGCGCCGAGCGATTTTTCGACAATGCGTCGAGGACGGGAAGATTAAAGCACACACTCTTACCCGAGGCGGTTGGTGTAGCGACCACGACGTTCTCACCGTTCATCGCGGCTTCACAGGCAATACTCTGGTGCGTATAGAGCTGGGAAACACCCCGCTTCTCCATCGCCATCCGTAGATTCGGCTCTAGCCCCGCGGGCCAGTGCGCATGACGCGAAGACTCCGCGTCCAAGACCTGGTCCAGCTGAACATTCGGATAGACCCGCCGATTGGTTCGCCAGAGGTCGAGGATCTCGGCGACATTTCGGATTGGGCGCAAAAGTCCGCGCCGCTGACCTTCAAAAGACTGTGTGCTCGTAGTATCCATGCACACACTGTACAAATGTACACGTCTGAGTGCAACTGACGTTTCACTTCTCCTCGCGATGCTTTAAGATCTAGCTGGATGAAGACTTTCTCTCTAGCCCCACCACTGACCTCAATTGTCGAGGCCATCGCCGCTGCCGGCGGGCGAGCGCTGCTCGTGGGCGGGTGGGTCCGCGACCATCTCCTCGGGATTGACTCTAAGGACCTAGACTTCGAAGTCTTCGGTCTTGAGCTCGGGCCCCTTGAGCGAGTTCTTCGTCGCTTTGGCCGCGTCCAGCGTGTCGGCAAGCAGTTTGGCGTGCTCAGGATACAGGGACTCGATGTAGATTTCTCACTTCCCAGGCGCGACAATAAAATTGGCAGCGGTCACCGGGGCTTTCGCATCGAGACCGACCCAACGATGAGCTTTCACGACGCAGCGTTGCGCCGCGACCTCACGGTCAACAGCATGGGCTTCGATCCCGAAACGCAAGAGCTCCTTGATCCGCATAATGGACAAGCAGACCTAGCCAGTCGCACACTCCGGGCAACCTCAAGACTGCACTTTGCCGAAGACCCACTGCGAGGGCTCCGTGCTATTCAGTTCGCGGCCCGTCTGGAGATGAGAGCAACCCAGGAGCTCATCGAGCTTTGCGCCAAACTCGACCTCAGCGAGCTACCCAAAGAACGGTTTCGCACCGAGTTCGACAAGTGGTTTAGCCGAGGTGTTACGCCATCGCTGGGACTCGAGCTGCTATTGTCGTCTCGTCTCAATCGTCACTTTCCCGGACTAGAGTCCATGCGCACGGAAGATGCGTATGCATTGGGATGCAAGCTAGACGCCATCGCTCAAGAACAAGCGCTTCCAACGAACGTACGTATCGCATTGAGCCTTGCAACCCTGGCGTCCTACTTTCAGCGTGAACCCATTTCGGAAATCGTTCGAAACGAACCTCAAGCCACGGGACCCTGGCACCCCACCCAGCGCAACGAGACCGCGGGTGCCCTTCATCTTCAGTTTCTCGCAACCATTGGGCAACCAATCAAAATGCAAGAACAGAGCATGCGCTGGCTACAAACGATTGAGTGGCTCCGTGATGAACCCGAACCAGCACTTGCTGATGGTGAAATGCGACGCCTTGCAACCTATCTTATCGGGGGAGAGCTTAGTCTTCGGCATTGGCTTGTAGGCATCAAAGACATCGGCTGTGGGTCGGAGAGTTGGTGTCGGGAACTTGAAACGCGTGGCGAAGCACTCAACTGCCTCAACGCCCCGGAGCCTGATGCAGTACAAGGGCGCGACCTCATCGACCGCGGCCTTCGACCTGGGCCTAAATTCGCCGCGATCCTGGGAGCTTGTCGGCAGATTCAAGATGATGAGGGAATCAAGGATATCGACTGCTTGATCGACCGAGTTTTGCTTGCGAAAGGTGCTTAGACACTTTAGGGGACGTGTATGACTGATTCGCTTCATCGAGCCATTTGCTCTCAGGATAAGGTGCTCCTGGCGGTTGCCACCACGACATCGACGCTGGCTGAAGTCACCGAACTTCAAACTCTCAAGAGTGGTTCTAAGCTTGCCTTGGGCCGGGCTCTTTCGGCCACTGCCCTGGTTGGCCTGGTCCAAAACGACCGAACGAGCATG
>JAYYQC010000175.1:0-10000 GCA_036128675.1 Myxococcota bacterium
AGCGTACAATGGGTCGGCGATGGCCCACTCGGGCAAGTCTTTGTAGACGTAACCGCCGAGGGTAATCTGCGCGGCTATGTAAAAGAAACCAGCGTGGCGAAGATTGAGTCGGAGAATTACCGCTCTCACCTGGCACCCTTAATGGGGCGCGGCTCTATTTCTACGATTCGCATGTTCCCGAACAATCAGTTCACGCAGAGCAACACCGACATGCTCAACGGAGAGCTCGACGCGGACCTCGCAAAACACATTGAGCAGTCCAACCAAGTGCCTACCGCCCTCTTCTGTGACGTCGTGCCCGATCCGATCAAAGGCGTTGATATATCTGGCGGCATCTTGGTCCAAGCCATGCCTGGCACCGACCTCTCTCGGATGAACTCCATTGTCGAAAAGCTCGCAAACGGCGGGTGGGCAGATCTATTGATTGGCTACGGAGACAACTGGCTTGCTCTCCTCGGCCAGCTCGCACCAGATGCGGAACCCCTTCGCGATGGCAATCTCAACCTGCGATGGCAGTGCCGATGCTCACGGGAGCGGGTACTCTCCGCCCTCGCGATGTTTGGGCCTATCGACCTAGCCGAGATGGTATCGGAAAAAGAAGCCCCGAAGATGACCTGCGAATTTTGCGGGAAAATCTACCATATTACTGAGAGCGAAGTCGCCACCGCATACCATTCCAAAGTTAAGAAAGTGGATAACTAAGGATTCATGCCATCCATCACACCTGAGATGCTCGCCCCCCTTAAAGTGCTCCGGCCGGATGACTGGAGACGCTGCGTTTCTCTCATCGAAACCTCAGAACCCTGTAGCCGAGCACAGTTCCAGCCCGGACATTTCACCGCGAGCGCCTTCGTCCTCCACCCGTCCGAGCCAAGCATCCTCCTGATCAAGCACCGTAAGCTCGGCCTCTGGCTTCAGCCTGGCGGGCATATTCACGCCGACGACCCCAGTGCACAGGCCGCCGCGGTGCGTGAACTCCAAGAGGAGACTGGCCTCGAAGACTTTGAAATCATCGGTGAACCCAATGTGGTCTTCGACATCGATGTTCATCAGATCCCAGCGCGCCCGCAGGAACCCGAGCACGCGCATTTCGACCTCCGTTTCGCCTACCGCGCACGCTCCACACAGCTCCATGCACAAGAAGAAGAAGTCTCCGGCATCGCTTGGACACCTCTCGAAGCGCTTGCCGAAATCGATACCGACGACTCTGTTCGTCGGTCAGCAACGCGTCTCTGGGAGCTTGCTTAGGGAATCCCGAGAATCCACTGTTCACGCTGGATTCAAACTCGATGCCGATGCTAGGCTAGCGGAAACTTCCGTCCCCTCTGACCCTCGGAGCTCTCTATGCGACACACCGTGTTGATCATCGATGACGATCCGCTCTTGGTAACGCTCCAAAAGAAGTTAACCCAGCGTATCGGCCCAGTAGACGTTGCCCACGCCGACGACGGCTTCCAAGCGCTCCATTTTTTGGCAGAAATCGAGCCGGATATCGTGTTCTTAGATATCGATATGCCTGGACTCGATGGCTGGCTTCTCTGCGAAATTCTTCACAAAGTGGACCGGTGGGCCCACATTCCCATCATTCTGCAGAGTGCCTTGGTCGGCGAGGAAAATATCAAGCGCGGTCTCTCCCTAGGCGCGCGGTCCTACATCGAAAAGCCCTTTACCGAGGATAAGTTACGTCAAGTTCTCGAGCGTTATCTGCCGCAAGACGAAGATGAAGCCGCAGCAGATGATACACTGGCTGCGTTGCCTCCTCTGGTGCAAAACCTGGCGCAAGCAACGGTTCAGGTCCTGAACCTCGTCACTGGAACCCATCCCACCGTCACGCTGGACAACAATCCGAACTCGGACCTAGCGGCTTCAGAGTGGGAACACCTCATTCAGTTTGAGCTTCGTGGGAGCGACGGCGTATCGGTCGAAATGGCCGTTCCGAATACCGTGCTATCCGCGGCATCCGCGATTCTTCACCCAGACGACCCTCCGATCGAGCTCACCGATGAGCTAAAACCGATCGCCGAGATGTTGGCTGAAGGGATGATTGCAAACTCAAAGCGTCTCAGCCCCATGCGAGCCGAGAACTTCTCGCAGCGAAGCGACGATATTCTTTCGCCGATCAAAGAGCAGAGCCAGCTCATCGCACTTCAGACGCCTGATGGCTCTTTTCCGCTCTTACTCACTCCGAAAATCTAAGCGTTTGCCCGAAAAGGTTCTACAACGCTACGCACCTTGACTCCCTACGTGGTCTCCGTTCTATAGGCTCCGAAACTCGGTAACTGAAGCCGCAGGAGACCTACGTGAAACTTGACCTAAGTACGCCAGAGCCAGCTCCGGATCCCAAAGCGTGGGAAGCCTTGATCGCCAAAACCGGGCCACTTGACCAACGCCTCGCGAAGCTCACACGCAGCGATGCTTCAGGCATCGCATACCCGTTGGTTGCAGAGGCAAAGCGAACGCAAGAGACTCCCCCCCTCTTCGAACCAGAGGTCTTCAACGCGCGGCTCGGCAAAGCGCCGACCTGGGACGTTCGCGCGGTTCTGAGTTGCTCGGATGAAAAGCGTGCCAATCGGGTCATTTTAGATGCGCTTAACCACGGCGCAACCACGCTAGAGTTCAGAGCGAATGAACTTCTCAACCTCTCGCTTCCTGAGGTCTTCGACAATGTTACCCGAGAATTTGTCAGTCTCGTTGTCGTTTTAAATAGTGAGCTTAAACAAGCCAAGCTCGACGACCTGCAAGGCGCACTCGACGGCTTTAAGCACACGACCTGGGTCCTTCAGTCAACATCACAAGCGCTTCCCAAATTAGACGGTGGTGCTTCAGTAGCAGTCTCAAGTCTCGAAGCGGTCGACCTCGGCGCGCACCCATCGCTCGAAATCGCCTACCTACTCTCGGCAGTACTTGCACGTTATCGCGCGTCGGCCGAAAACAACGGTACCTTCGAGCGGGCCATTGGGCTCTACACCACGACCGAGAGCACACTCTTCATGAATATCGCCAAGCTCAGAAGCTTACGCAGACTCTATGAAGGGATCCGCAAGTCCCTCGCAATCTCAGCGCCATGGGAGCTCATGACTCTCAGCTCTCCGAGAGCTTGGACCCGGGATGCGCCTTGGAACAATCAACTCCGAGGAACAGCCTCAATCATGAGCGCTTCCATCGCGGGAGCGACCAGCATTGGCGTCTTGCCAGCAACGCACACCCTAGAGAGTCAGCGCGTCGCGCTCAGTGCCCATTCCGTCATTGCACTGGAGAGTCATCTTGGGCAGGTCGACGACCCCGCCCGTGGCTCTTACCTCATCGAAACACTCACCGAAGCGTTAGCCCAGAAGGCATGGACCATTGTTCAATCCATCGAGAAATTCGGTGGTTTATCCTCGCCTCAAGGCTGGTCTCACTTTACAACACTCGCAAAAGAATCACTGAAAGCGCGAGAAGAAGCCCTCTCCCACCGCAAGCGAAGCTACGTGGGGGTAAGCGAATTCCCATCCCTTGAGGACGATGCATCCGACCATCTCTCCGCATTTGAATACCATGCTCGGGATAGCGCTCTCTTTGAGGCAATCCGGCATCAGCCCCATTCAAGCGCGATCCGTCTCCTAACAGTCGGCTCGCCGGCCAGACATCTTGCCCGAAAGACATTTGCCGAGCATGCGTTGGCAGCCGGTGGGATTGAAGCGCAGGTCATCGACCTTGCTGCCGCGCACGACCAGGACTTCAACGGGACTGAAATCATATGTGGTCATGACGATGACTATGAAGAAGCTAAAGAGGAAATCGCTCAACTTGTAAATCAGCCAACGACGCGCACGTACCTCGCCAGCAAGCACGCTCTGGACGGTCTTTTTACACAACCCCAACGACTCTTTCTCGGAATGAACCTCGTGGAGTTCCTTGAGTCCATCACGCACGACGGGTCGGAGGCTTAATCACATGTCATCATTTCCTGACTTTAGTACGATGCCATGCCCCGATGCATTGACCTCTTCAGCCGAAGGCTCAATTGCTCAAGAGTCGGCTCCTAGAACAACCCCAGAGGGTATCTCAATTAAGTCGACCTATCGCCAGGCTGATATTGCCGATGCAATCCATCTCGGTGGTCTTCCCGGCCTCGCGCCTTTTGTCCGTGGTCCCTACCCGACGATGTACGCCGAGCGACCTTGGACAGTTCGACAGTACGCCGGTTTCTCGACCGCCGAAGCATCGAATGCATTCTATCGAAAAAATTTGGCAGCTGGACAAAGAGGACTTTCCGTCGCGTTCGACCTTGCAACGCACCGGGGTTACGACTCGGACCACCCAAGGGTTCACGGGGATGTCGGTATGGCGGGGGTTGCGATCGACAGTATTCTCGATATGCAAATCCTTTTCGACCGAATCCCACTCGATAAGATGAGTGTATCGATGACCATGAATGGTGCGGTCCTACCTGTGATGGCACTCTATATCATCGCGGCTGAAGAACAGGGCGTATCGACTCAAAAGCTAAGCGGCACCATCCAGAATGATATTCTCAAGGAGTTCATGGTCCGCAACACCTATATTTACCCGCCAAAGCCCAGTATGCGGATTATCGCCGATATCTTCGGATATACCAGTCAGCATATGCCCAAGTTCAACTCGATAAGCATCAGCGGCTACCATATGCAAGAAGCCGGAGCTACCGCGGATCTAGAGCTAGGTTATACGCTCGCGGATGGCGTTGAGTATATTCGCGCGGGTCTCAAAGCAGGACTTGACGTGGATGCGTTCTGCCCGAGGCTCTCGTTCTTTTGGGCGATTGGGATGAATTATTTCATGGAGGTAGCCAAGTTACGGGCCGGTCGTTTCCTCTGGTCTAAGTTGGTCGATACCTTCGCTCCACAAAACCCGAAATCACGTTGCCTTCGGGCGCATAGCCAAACCAGTGGCTGGAGCCTTACCGCTCAGGCTCCGTTTAACAACGTTACACGTACATGTATCGAAGCGTTTGCAGCAACACATGGACATACCCAGAGCCTTCACACCAATGCGCTCGACGAGGCGCTGGCACTTCCGACAGATTTCTCGGCCCGGATTGCACGCAACACGCAGCTCTTCATTCAGCATGAAACCGATACCTGCCATTCTGCCGACCCTTGGGGCGGAAGCTTCTATGTCGAGTCACTCACGCAGTCACTGATCGAGAAAGCCTGGGCACACATTAAAGAGATCGAAGATGAGGGAGGCATGACCAAGGCCCTTGAGTCTGGCCTACCTAAATTACGTATCGAGGAAGCCGCGGCCAGAACCCAGGCCCGGATTGATAGCGGCGAGCAAAAGGTCATCGGTGTAAATCTCTACCGCCCTGAAGAGGAGGAGGCACTTGAGGTGCTCAAGGTAGACAATCACGCAGTGAGAGAATCACAAGTCGCGCGACTACAAGAGCTTCGACGCCGTCGGGATGATGTTTCGGTGAACCAAGCCCTCTCGGACCTCACGGAGGCTGCCGGGCGAAATGAAGGCAACCTACTCGACCTCTGTGTCAAGGCGGCACGGGCCAGAGCGACGGTTGGGGAAATGAGCGATGCCATGGAAAAAGTCTTTGGCCGGCACCAAGCTCAGATTAAAGTGATCCATGGAGTCTATGCGAAAGAGATGAAAGCCTCAGACGACAACGTTCAAGCCGTACGGAAAAAGGTAGAGTCCTTCACTGCGACTGAGGGTCGACGTCCACGAATTCTTATTGCCAAGATGGGACAGGATGGACATGACCGCGGCCAAAAGGTCATCGCCACAGCCTTCGCGGACCTGGGGTTTGATGTCGATATTGGACCACTCTTTCAAACCCCCGAAGAAACTGCGACGCAAGCGGTGGAGAACGATGTTCATGTCATTGGGGCAAGCTCACTCGCAGCGGGGCATTTAACCCTGGTGCCGGCACTCAAGAGTGCTCTTCAATCGCATGACCGCGACGACATTCTTATCGTTGTGGGTGGAGTCGTTCCGCCGCAAGATTACGAGGAACTTCTTGCAGCGGGCGCTTCAGATATCTATGGTCCAGGAACTGTGATCACCGAAGCAGCCGAGAGACTCATTAATCTTCTTTTGAAACGAGACCAGGACGCATGAAAATCCCAAGCGATGCGCAAGCGTTCGTCGAAAAGCTACGCAATGGAGATCGAGCGACGCTCGGACGGGCTATTAGCTTTGTAGAATCCACCGCCCCCGCTCACAGGAGCTTTAAGCGAACTTTAATTTCCGCGGTGGACGGAGCTCAAGCGAACGCTTACCGGATTGCGATCACCGGGGTGCCAGGCGTTGGCAAGAGCACACTTATCGAGCGCTTTGGGCTCTATTTAGTCGAGCAAGGCAAACGCGTTGCGATTTTAGCGGTCGACCCTTCAAGTGGTGTCTCCGGGGGAAGCATTCTGGGCGATAAGACTCGCATGCAAGAGCTCAGCCGGCATCCCGATGCCTTTATTCGACCGAGTCCCGCGGGAAAAACCTTGGGCGGTGTTACGGCAGCCACCCACGAGACCGCGCTACTCTGTGCAGCTGCGGGCTATGACCTCATCCTAATCGAAACCGTCGGCGTGGGTCAGTCCGAATGGCTTGTGTCCGAGATGGTGGATGCGTTTGTCCTCTTGATGCTGCCAAATGCCGGCGATGAGCTCCAAGGAATCAAGCGCGGGATCTTCGAGCTCGCCGATATCATCGCTGTGAACAAAGCAGACGGTGATCAGGAGGCTCAGGCGCGTGAGGCGAGTCGCGCCTACTCCGCAGCCATGCGCTATGGCTCGCATGATCGCGCGGAAATGCCCCCGATTCTAACGACCAGCGGCCTCTATGGCGGCGGGCTAGACGCGCTCTGGGAGGCTCTGCATACCTTTTTTACCGAACGGTCCAACGATGGGCGACTTGCCGCTAAACGCCAGTCTATTGCCACCAAAGGCTTCGAACGGGCCATTGATTCGGTTACGCGCGAGCTCCTCGAGGAATCCGACGCACTCACAACGTTGCGAAAAGGGCTCCACGCCAAGCTCAGCGACGGCGAGATCACGCTCTCGGAGGGCGTCGAGCATTTCGCCGAGAGCCTCAAGGCTCTCCTCACTCGGTAGTTGTCCCCACATCCGTTTTGGGGGATGCTCACAGGATGGAGTTCGACTACCGATGTGAAAGGAACGCGTCATGAGTGACCGCATCCTCATCGTTGACGATGATGACAACATCCAGATTCTTTTAGCGAGACTGCTAACTCTCGAAGGCATCGAAAACGTCGATGTCGTGTCGAGTGGGCTCGAGGCAATCGAATACCTCGCGTCGATGAGGCCGTCGCTTGTCCTATTGGACGTGAATATGCCAGGTCTGGATGGCTGGCTGGTCTGTGAAATCATCAACAATGTAAAGCGCTGGAAATCTATTCCAGTGGTCTTTCAAACCGCCCTCCAAGGCTCTGAAAATATCAAACGGGCCGTCGAACTTGGTGCCCACTCCTACCTCGAAAAGCCATATACGCGAGAAAGCGTCCGACAAGTCCTCGATGCCGTGCTCAATCGAAACCGAGTGACGGACCAGAGCGTCGGACAAGATCTGCAAATGATCCTGCGTGACCTTGGCGAAGCAGCTGAACATACGCTCAATCTGATGGCTGGCGGTCATGCTCAGACAGTCCGCGCCGGTAAGGTTAGCCTCGATGGTGATGACCGGGTCCACGATTACGTCGGCCTGATTTCCAGTACCGGCACTGGCGATCTCACGCTCGCCACCGGCTGGCCACGCAATATCGCATCACGTGCCGTCACGGCTCTCACGCAGGTACCAGAGGAACAATTGGACGACGAGATCATCCTCGATGGTATCCAGGAGTTTCTCAATATGGTGTTGGGCTATGGTCTCCGCTCAATCGGGCGGCATTGGCCGATGCGCCTTAACCTTCCAAGCGGGCAAGTCGGTACGTCTATCGGTTCAATGCAGAACGATATCGACTTTGGCTTTGAGTTTATCGTCTCGAGCAGCGGCGTCGAGATTCCGTTCTTGATCTCTTGGCATACCCACGACCAATTCTAGGTTTTAGTTTGACTCTCCGAGGATAGATTGCGAGATGTCCCTCACGGCATTAGCTTGAGCCGTGAAGGAGATTATCGATGAGCGAAAAACCGTCCCCACTGCGCGACCCCGTCAATCAAGTTCGAGGGGTGCTTATCCTCAGCGCCATCGGATTCTTCTACCCGATACTTGCGATCCCTTCGTTTCTATTCATGATTATTCTCAGTACGTCGATCCCTGAGGACCATCCATCTCGTAAGCGCGAGCTCCTTGTCCTCGCCCTCTCTTTGACATTATGCCTCGCCGGAATCGCCAAGTTCATCATCAGTGATGGAATGAAGGGCATCGTAGAGGCCGGTTACCGAGCGACAGGCAAGAAAGCACTGACATCCCTGCGCGAAATCCGTATCGCTCAGGATATTCTCCGGAAAAAGGCCTATTTGGACCACGACAAAGACGGGATCGGTGAGAGCGCGCATCTTTCCGAGCTGATGGGCCTGGATAAAGCGCGTGGCACGATTGAGCTGCCCTTTGCGCCTTTGAGAAATAACTTCTCGCGACTCGAAACCATCGGCGATGCCCAGATCGGTTACCGCAGTGGCTACTATCTCATGGTCTGTCTTCCGACGTCTGAGACTGAATGGACAGCGCACCCCAAGACATTGCCCAACGACGAGTTGGCCGAGGCAAATTTCCGCGCATACGCCTGGCCGGCCGAGCCGTTTAAATCAACGACGACTGTTTACTTTATTAACGCCCTCGAAGAGATCTCCACCTTCGAGAACAAAGACTTTCAGATTGTCGGTCTGGATAAACGCCCCGACTGCAAGAGCCGCGACAACACAGAGCTTGCGTGGTCGGCTTGGAGAAACAAAAAGCCTAGGTCGAAACCAGCCGGCTACGATACCACGCCATCTAGTGACAATAAGCCCCCTGAGAGCCCATAGCCTGGCAAGGGTCCTGAAGCTTAAGCCACGGTCGTCCCATTGTGCGAATCGTGTCTAATTCCGCCTCTATTGCGCTTACCGATTCTTTAATCTGCGTAATGTAATGTCGCCTACGGATAATTTCTCTGGATAGTCGTTGACGAGATTCTGCATCGTCGCGGTTCTGAATAATCTCAACGATTAGCTCACGCAGTTTGTTGATCTCATCCTCGACACGGCCAGTTTCGTCATCGAGGCGCATTACGCATTCGAGCTCTACCTCAGCCCAGCTCTTGGCTTCCAAAACTAACTCCATCACCGCCTCTTCCATCGTGAACTGTGGCAACAAGCCTTCACCCATCATTTCCTGCATCTCCCACTTCACCTCTTTCACCGCGACCTCCTCAAGCAAGTGAACAATTTACAGCAAGGGTTGTGCCAACAAGAAAACCTCAATCTTTCAGGGCGCGAAGAGCTCGACGTTCAAAATTCCGACGGAGCTCAAATAATTAAGGCCAAGAGATTGACGGTAACTCTGAAGTGAGTTACTATCACCATGACTCGTAAGAGTCGGCAAAGATACCAAGCACGTGCCGGTGCAAAGTGTCCTTGTCTTTCGTCATGTGTTGGTTGCGCAACGAGCGCATGGCGGCCTGATTACTATGGGAGTGACGTTGTCCACTCCGTGCAGCGGGTTTTGTTGGTTTGGGTCTCGCTTATTTCGCTGCACAGAGAGGATTTCGCCAGGTGTCAGGCTAACGGCTTCTCCCGGCCAAATAGTGTGGTGGCCACCGCTCTTCCTTGCGTTTGTTTTAGCCAAACCTCTCCGTCCGGAGCAAGGTTTATCCAGTAGTTTTTCGACTCAGTCGTGAGATTCCGCTGGGCGAGGTACGCGGCGGACGCCGCTCAGGTGACCCGCACAATTTCGTTGAGGGTCGTGAGGCCTTGCTCTGCTTTCACTGCACCATCGCGTCGGAGCGTTGGTACACCGAGCAGCCTCAGCGCCTTCTTGAACTGAAGTAGAGGCGCACCTTTGACGAGTAGGCCTTTGAGCTCGTTGGTTA
>JAYYQC010000176.1:0-10000 GCA_036128675.1 Myxococcota bacterium
ATCGAACAACCTCATAGACGCCGACTCGACCAAGATACCCCGTCTTCTGGCATGCTTCGCACCCGGCCCCAGCGTAAAACTGAGCGTTTTCTGGAAGCGCAAAGCCTACCTGCTGTCGGACGGCACGTGTCTCATCGGCAGGCCGCTTACAATGGGGGCAAATTCTACGCACCAGGCGCTGCATGCACACCCCGCTTAGGATGTAGCCTAGCTGGTCGCGATCAAAACCGCGCTCGATCAAGCCCTCGACCGTCTCGAAGACAGTCGCGCTGTTGAAGCCCGCGACGACGCGAAAACCACCTTGCATGCAGGCATCCATGACCAGCTTTGCAGTGGCTCGGTCAGGAATATCTCCCAACACGATGACGTCTGGGTCATGCCGCATCGCGTGTTGAAGCGATGAGGCGAAGTCCATACCGTTGGCTTCGTCTACCTGTGTTTGGGTTACTCCAGGAATTTCACGTTCGATTACTTCTTCGATCGACACAACGTGGAGTTCTTCTCGGTTGAGTTGTCTGGCGATGACATGCAATGTCGCCGACTTCCCGGAGCACCAGGGGCCAGAGACGATGGTCAACCCACCTCTTCGGCTCACCGTCTGGCTAAGTGTACGTATTTGGTCAGTATTTAGACCGAGTTCATCAAAGCTAGCCAGCTCCTCAAGGGAGGTAAAACGAAGAAGAAGTCGGTCGCCACGAAGCGTCGGAAATGTGGTCAGTCGCACCGACACCATTTTGTCTTCATCGATGTCGACAGAGAAAATGCCTGAGTTCGGCGAGAGAGATTTTCCGAGCGGCAAGCCGGCCATCGCTTTAAGTTGGTCTACAGCCCCTTCAGGAGCTTCGGATTGGAATGGCGGCTGTACGAGCGCTCCCCCAACACGGAGACGTACCCGAAGGCCTTCGCCGTAGGGCTCGATATGCATGTCGGTCGCACCTGAGGACGCTGCGGTGCTGACCCAGTTCTTGAGTTCTTCAGAGATAACCGGCGTTTGTTTTAGTTCGGCTGCCATAAGCATGATTTTACCTCAAATTTTGAAAAACCCCAAGTTTTGTACAGGACTAGGTTAAGGTAGTATCTCTCGACCTACCCGGAAGGGCCTGAAACGATCTTTTTATACAGAAGGCTATCGACTTATTTCGTTGAACCTTGAACCAAAAGTCTTGGGCGTCCTCAGCAAAGTCTCGACGGAACGAACACGATTCAATAAGACACCTGTTCACCGACAACCCTGATAAAGGAGAGAGGCATGAGCATCGAGGTTCGCATCGAATCCCTGAGAAAAGGCCCTCAAAGCGTCGATGAGGCGGTCGAAAGAGAAACTCTGGAAGGCCGACTGGCCGAGACCTACCGACTCAATCAGAACAACTTCCGAATCCAGGCGACTTCTACGCTCTATACCAACGTGGTGGAGGTCCGAGGCAAAGTCCTAGGCTCCCTGAGCTTTGAGTGCTCACGATGTGGCGAAACCCTCGAAATGAATGTCGACACCCCATTTCACCATTCATTCGTTCCGGAGGGGGCGTTGGATATCTCAGATGCCGAGGATGTAGAAAATTCGCTCGACGACAATATCGACGTCTCCGAGCACGACGGACATACCATCCAGCTTGAACCCTTGGCACTCGAGCACTTTCTAGTCGAATTGCCATTCGCTCCAAGCTGCGAGAATTCCGGGACCTCTGAGTGCAGCGGTGTCGACCTCGACGAACTCAACCGAGGCGAAGATCCCGACGGCGGTGAAAAGCCCGAGCACCCGTTTCATGCTGCCCTTAAAAAGCTCAAGCTCCCAAAAGCCGACGACGAAAACTAAGAGCTTCATCTTATAACTCGACATTCGGAAACCAAGTCTTTCCCAATAACCCACTAATCAATCTGAGTCCGCTTCGATACTTCATTCATTGAAGATGGCGGGACTCAACCCCTACCCAGCCATGAGCCCGTCATCTTCATCCTTTTTGGGGAGTATCGGGGGATACAATGGCAGCTAGAAATCATCAGTCATACGCTTCGGCTCAGCTTCGACGCCTCATCACAAGCCGCCTCACCGGTATTTGGCTTGGAGAGGCACGTTTTTTTGATTCAACCGGGAAACTTGAGCATCAATTTGAGACAAGGACCTCGCTTCACTCGATGGGCAACCTATTCTATCACCAATACGATCTGAGTCAGTCTCGGGGAGCCACGCGATACTGCGGTGTAATCAACGGAAAAATACATGCTGACGGGTTACTCGAGTTTCGTTCGTCGAGGCTGAGTGGCTTTGGTCGACTGGAATCAGATCGGCTAACGCTCTCGTGGCAAACCCATAAGAACAATTTCAAGATTACTGAGTTTACGACCCTGGTTGGCGATGACCAACGCATACGCATTCGAAAATTTCATTCAGCAACGGGCTTTCGAGGCTGGCTTGAATCGCGCGAATCTCGTTTTCAAGGCCTCCAGATTTACCATGGAACAACCGACGTCTCGTCAAAGTGACCAGCTTCCAAAATGCGACTCAAGCGCCTGCATAAATGCAAGAGTTCGCTCAGGCATCTTCGTGTTTCGCTGATAAAGTAAATGAATATGCATACGCGAATCTTCAGTGAACTTTTCGAGGGTGGGTTCCACCAGCCCTTGCCGAATTTCGTCGTCCAGGAAGCCCGGCAAGGTGTAGACCAACCCCGCTCCCTTCAATGCGAGTGCTTTTAAAACCGCATGACTGTTCGTCGAAATCTGTCCGGGTGGCTGAATTGAGATTGGCTCTTGGCCTTGAGGCTTAAAACGCCAGCGTCGGGTTAGATAATGCAGACAGCGATGATTAGTCAGATCCGAAGGGTGCTCCGGATGGCCGTATTGCTCGAAGTAAGACGGCGCGCCATAGACCGCCCCTCTCAACTCAACCAAGGTTTTTTGGCCAAGTTGGGTATCGGGCAGCCGAACATCAGGTAGACGTCCCGTGACAATCAAATCTACAGGCTGGGTCAGGAAAGCGAGCGGGTCCGAGACAACTTTTACCTGAAGCTGACACTCAGGATGAGCCTCCATGAATTGAGGAATTACGTGGTCATAGAGTTCGGGAGTCACAAAGTAAGTGGGCAAAATGACCCGGCACTCACCGACAACCATGCCTTTTCTCTTTAATACGCTATCAACTGCGCGCTCGACTTTAGAATACACCGGCTCGAGGTCCGAAAAGAAGTCGCGCCCCTCGTCGGTTAAATGAACCCGGCGCGTCGTCCGTACAAAGAGTTGCGTTCCCAAGCACCCCTCGAGTGCGCTAACGCGCTTGCTGATGACCGGTGCCGAGAGGGCAAGGGCCTCGGCCGCTTTTGTAAAACTCCCGAGTTCTGCGACTTTGTAGAACGCAGCGACGTTGTCCAACTCGACTGCCATCTCAATTACCCTTCGACTGGAAATAGTGTGTTTCGGTCTTGCCTCTAACCAATCTACTCACGGGTTTGTATCTGGGGTTAACGAAAATCAACAAAGCGCTGGGAGGCGATCATGAGACACCTAAAAGCCCACTGGGCAATTATCGTAGTTTTCCTTGTAATTACGGGATGTTCAATTTCGAAAAATCCCGGCGAATTCTCTGATGGAAGCACTGACGACGACCGCACGGCGAGCCCAATCATCGCTTTAACGCCCGCCAATATCGTTCAAGAACTGGCTGTCGCGGTCTGTGAGCAGCTGACCTCTTGTTGCGGAGAGTCTGACCAGGATGATTTCTTCATCAATTTCATCGACGATGAGCGCCTCGCTGAGCTTGCGCCCCGTATGCCCCCCAATGCACCGCTTGAAGCTGATACCTGTTCCGCACTCCTCGAAGAACTCTATCCGCAGATCTGGTTGGGCTCTTGGCTCGAACGGGTCGACGCACGTGAAGTGATCTTTAACAACGAGGCGGCCGACGCTTGTATGACAACCCTGAGAAGTGCCTCATGCGGAGAAGAACTGCGGGCTGCCCTCTTCGACCCAACCTGTTTTTCAAATATCCCACCCGCAGGTGGAGAGGAGCAACGCAGCCTTTTTTCCAGGCTACCGAGATTCGACGAAGCATGTGCCCCGATCCGGGATGGGTTCGGCGGATTATATTTCGGCTCCTGCGACCCTAACCGAAGCTTCTGCTGCGTCGCTTCAGATGAATTGGATGGCGGCTGCACACCCTTTCCGGTACCCGGAAAAACTGGCACCTGCACTCCGACCGCATCACTCGGCGAATCTTGCAATGATATGCCCCTGGCACTTTGCAAGACTGGCCTCTTTTGCGACGATGACTCGTTTACTTGCCAGGTCGATAGCTATGAGCCTCTGCCCCTTGGTCAGAGCTGCATGGATGAGAATTTCACGCTGCTCGGTTACTGCGTCGATAGCTATTGCAGCTGGGATGATGGTCTCTGCGTTGGCCTCAAAGCCACTGGCGATACCTGTACCTACGCCTTCGAGTGCGCGTCGGAATTTTGCGAACCGGAGACAGATACCTGTATTGAAGATCCACGCTGCGAGATGCCTTGATGGATCTCAGCTTGCCTTGCACAAAAGAAAGCATGACATTATGTGTCAGAGCTGAATCTTTGTGCGAGGACAGATACGCGTGAAAAGACTTAAAGACCGCTTTAAAGTACCCTGCCATCAAGCCTTCGATGACCTTGAAGACCTCTTACAAAACCGAATTCTTATTATGGATGGAGGCATGGGTACCATGCTTCAACGCCATAAGCTTGAGGAATCAGATTTCCGCGGCGACCGCTTCAAAGATCATCCTGGCCAGCTCAAAGGAAACAATGACCTCCTCTCTCTGACTCGCCCAGATATCATTCGCGATATTCACCGCACCTATTTCGAAGCGGGAAGCGATATCGTCGAAACAAATAGCTTCAGCAGTACTCAGATCTCTATGGCTGACTACCAGATGGAAGATCTCGTCGATGAACTGAATGAGACATCCGCCCGACTCGCAAAAGAAGCGGCTCAACTGGTGATGGATGCAAACCCAGACCGGAAGTGCTTCGTCGCTGGAGCACTAGGCCCAACCAATAAAACGGCCTCACTTTCTCCCGATGTGAATGATCCTGGCTTTCGAGCAGTGACTTTCGACGAACTCGTCTCAAACTACCACCAACAAGCCGCAGCCCTGGTTCGTGGTGGGGTGGATATCCTCTTACCCGAAACGACCTTCGATACCCTCAACCTCAAAGCGGCACTCTTCGCGATTGAGACGCTCTTCGACGAGCTAGGCTACCGCCTGCCTGTCATCATCTCGATCACGATTACCGATGCAAGCGGTAGAACCCTCTCCGGACAGACAATCGAAGCCTGCTGGCACTCAATCGCGCATTCCCAACCTTTGGCAGTTGGTATCAACTGCGCGATGGGCGCTTCGGAGATGCTTCCATACGTCGAAGCACTTTCGAAGGTCGCGGATTGCTACATCCATTGTTACCCGAACGCAGGACTGCCAAACCCACTCAGTCCAGATGGCTATGACGAAAAGCCCGCCTGCACCGCAGGCGCGCTCGCCACAATGGCGGACCTAAAGCTACTCAACTTCGCAGGCGGCTGTTGTGGAACCACTCCGGAGCATATCACCGCAATGGCAAACAGGCTGAAGACCAAACCCGTTCGTCAGCTGCGGTCGCCCACCCCGGCTCTGAACCTAAGCGGTCTTGAACCACTCAGTGTCCCACGAACCAACGCTTCATTTATGATGATTGGAGAGCGAACCAATGTGACCGGTTCACCAAGGTTTCGAAAGCTCATCAAAGAAGGTAATTTCGAGGAAGCTCTCGCAGTCGCGCGTCAACAGGTCGAGAACGGCGCCAATATGATCGACGTGAATTTCGATGAAGGTCTGCTCGATGGCGAGGCGAGCATGACGAAGTTCCTTAATCTCATTGCTGCAGAACCTGATATTTCACGGGTCCCCATCGTCATTGACAGCTCAAAATGGAGCGTGCTTGAGGCCGGGCTCAAAGTCGTTCAGGGCAAAGCCGTGGTGAATTCAATCAGCCTCAAAGAAGGCGAAGAGGAATTCAAGCGGCAAGCTCAACTTTGTCGGCGGTACGGCGCGGCAGTCATCGTCATGGCATTCGATGAAACTGGACAGGCAACCTCCGCCGAGCATAAATTTCAAATTGCAACGCGGGCCTTCAACATTTTAACCGACCTTGGTTTCCCGCCTGACGACATTATTTTTGACCTAAATGTCCTCACCATTGCAACCGGTATCGAGGAGCACAATGAGTACGCGGTATCCTTTATAGACGGCGTAAGCAAAGTGAAGCAGGCCTTTCCTGGTGTCCGAACCAGTGGAGGCATTAGCAACATCTCGTTTTCTTTTCGCGGTAATAATCCCGTTCGTGAAGCCATGCACTCTGCGTTTTTATACCACGCGATTCAAGCGGGCCTCGATATGGGGATCGTGAACGCGGGGATGCTTGACGTGTATGAAGACATCAATTCAACCCTCCGAGAGCATGTCGAAGATGCTCTTCTCAATCGACGCGAGGATGCGACCGAGCGCCTTTTGGATATTGCGGACAGTCACAAAGGTGAAGGTAAAGCTAAAAAACAGGTAAATCTGAAGTGGCGAGAGACCGATGTTAACGAACGTCTTAAACATTCGTTGGTCCATGGTATTACTCAGTACATCGAAGACGATACCGAAGAAGCACGGCAAGGGCTTAGCCGACCACTCGAAGTCATCGAGGGGCCGCTGATGAACGGTATGAAAGTGGTCGGCGACCTATTCGGTGAAGGCAAGATGTTTTTACCGCAGGTCGTGAAGTCCGCGCGGGTGATGAAAAAGGCTGTTGCCTACCTCACCCCGTTTATGGATGCAGAGAAGGACGGCGCAACCAGCAATTCAGCGGGTACATTCCTTATTGCGACGGTTAAGGGAGATGTTCACGACATCGGGAAGAATATCGTAGCCGTGGTTCTGAGATGTAACAACTACGAGGTGATCGACCTAGGCGTCATGGTCGAATGTCAGGAAATCCTTAAGAAAGCCAAAGAACACAACGCTGACTTTATCGGCCTGAGTGGATTGATTACCCCTTCCCTGGACGAGATGATTCATGTCGCGTCGGAAATGGAACGACAAGGCTTTAAGGTCCCACTTCTTATTGGTGGAGCAACAACAAGCCGTGCACATACAGCCATCAAGATCGCGCCGCATTACACCCCGCCAATTATTCAAGTAGGCGATGCGTCGTTGGTCGTTGGCGAAATCTCCGACCTGCTCAAACCCGAACCGCGTAAAGTGTATGTAAGTAACTTGAAAGCCGCTCAGGAAGAGATCCGAGTGCGATTTGAAAATCGTGATAGTGCTGCCGCTCGAATGCTCTCGCTCGAAGAAAGCCGACAAGGACTTGACCCCAAAGTAAACCGCTCGGCCCAACCAATTTGGGACGGTCCACTCTCTTCAATCGTAGAAGAGAGCCCATCAACCGAGGTCATCGCCAGCTACATCGATTGGTCCCCTTTCTTCTGGACTTGGGAGTTCAAAGGCAAGTTCCCGACGATTTTCGAACACCGAGACTATGGGCATGAGGCACGAAAACTCTACGATGATGCGCTTCTTATCCTTGATCGGCTGATCAGGGACGAGCGACTGAAGCTACGAGGTGTCTGGAGCATGATGCCCGCAGTTGCTACCGGCGACGACATTAGGATTGAGACGCCTGCGGGTCCCAAGACGCTGTTCGGTATGCGACAACAGAAAGAACACCGAGAAAACGTTTACCGTTGTCTCTCCGACTACCTGCCAGAAACATCTGAGTCAGAAGGCAAGCTTGGCCTCTTTGCAGTGACAGCAGGTGAAGGTATCGAGTTAATTGCGCAGGAGTTCCGCGACGAAGGTGATGACTACAGTGCGATTATCGTGCAGGCCCTCGGCGACCGCCTGGCCGAAGCAACCGCTGAGTGGCTGCATGCTAAAGTGAGACGACACTGGGGACAAGCAGAGGGTGCCCTAGGGACAGAAGACTACAAACCCACTGCAGAAGAGGTGAAGAGCCTCGTCAAAGAGGATTATCCCGGTATTAGACCAGCCCTGGGTTATCCCGCCTGCCCAGACCACTCCGAAAAAGAAACTCTATGGAAAATTCTCGAAGTAGAGTCACGGCTGAGTATGAAGCTAACATCATCCTTTGCGATGTTTCCCGCCTCAAGTGTCTCTGGACTCTACCTCGGGCATCCTGATGCACGTTATTTCAACGTTGGTACGATAACCGAAGAACAGCTCAACGACTATGTCCAGCGCAGTGGTAAAGAAGCCTCGGAAGTGAGACGCTGGATCGGTGGAAACATTGCTGCATCCTAGTGAAGGCCAGTGAGGGGAACGTCTCGAATGAGTAAGACCTCAGAATCGGCGACAATCGCGCACTTACTAGAGCGACTCGAGCTGACTTCAGGTAGCCAGCTCCTCTGGCGTAACGTACTCTCACGGTGCGCCACACTAGAAACCTCGAGTTTCCTCGAAGACTGTATTGAGCACGGCTTCAACCACAAACACTTCAGTACGTTATTGGAGTGCCTGACCTACTCAAAAAATGAGAGGTTTTCGGGCGAGACGCTGACTTTATTGATCGCACGACTAGAAAATGCACGGTCGGTCTACGACGGACTTCGGCAGACGCTGGAGTATTTAGACGAGCATCAGCTCAAAGCAAATCCAAGCGCGATAATCGCCTATCTCGAGTGCGTACAACAGGCGATTGAAATGGGCAGAGAGGTCGATACCTTCCCCCAAACAGTCCGGCACTTCCTCAGCACCTCTGGAATTCATCAGGCGGTTCCAAAGACGCGCAATGACTGATTCAATTGTCCACAGTCTCATTGAATCCGGTGCATATACAGATTTCATCGCGAGTAGTCACCCTCATTTAGAGCACGCTGTTGATCCTAAATTGGGTCATTATTTTATAGCCCCGCTAGATATCGCCGAACCGCTACTGCCTGGACTTTTGCGCTGGGCGCTCGAAAAGTCTCAAACGGTAGTTCCGTCGCTACTTAAACCACAGGCACTCTTTTTAGGGACCCCATTTGAGCCGTATCGTCAAGACGACGTGCTTACGCGAATTTCAGAGATTTCAACCCTCACACCCTCCCTAAAGGAAACCTCCAAACGATACGGCACTCAGTGTATCGTGATGACAAATATTTCACCGACGCATGCACGTATTACTGAGCTCGTGGAGAATGGTTTTGTACTCTTACCCAGCTTCCCAGATATGGTGCTGGACCTGAGGCGACTCGACGACTTCGAAAGTTATTTGGCTACTCTAAAAGCGGAAGACCGTAGCAGTGTACGCCGAAACAAGAGAGTATTTAGCGAGCGTGGCTATACGCTTGAAAAGGTGAGCGACTCCAGTCGTTACGCGGAGCAGCTCTATCGCGCTTACCGCCCTTTCTTCGAGCGGGCGAAAGTCAAGTGGTTCCCTCATAGCCTTGAGTTTTTTCGAAACGCGACGGCGTTTGGTAACTCAACGCGACTCTTCGTGGCGAGAGATCAAAACGGCGAGCTGGCGGGATTCACAATGGGATACTATGACGGTAAGACCTATCACGCAGGGCGACTTGGCGTACGCCCCGACCTGCACCATCGAGACCGCGTCTACTTCGCGTTACTTTATACTTTCATCGAGGACGCTCTCGCCCTGAACGCGAAGGTCCTATCCCTTGAGCCAACTGCTTACAGACTAAAACGACATTTGGGTGCTCAACCAAAGCCCGTCGTTAATGCCGTTTTGGGTTCCTCACTATTTTGGAAAAGTGCGCTTCTATTTGGTAAGCCCCTAGGCCTTTACCTCTTACGTCACCTGAATCGGCTCAAGTTGCTCGAAGCCAACTATTAATGGCTTCGCCCGATCAATTGAAGGTCTGGCGAAAGTGGTAAACCACTTGGCGCTTCCACCAAGGCCACTGGTGGGAAACATCACGCCCCCAGATATCTGTCCACGATGGAATGCCCTTGCGCTCTAGCCAAGCACCCAAGGCCCGCGTTTCATCA
>JAYYQC010000177.1:0-10000 GCA_036128675.1 Myxococcota bacterium
ATACAGCCTTCTTCCCAACGTCCCTGCCCACAGACCAACGAGAGATGCGTGTTAGCCCGAACCTCTTGTAAATGATTCCCGTGCATATTTGGGATATAGGCCAGTGGATTGTTCAGATAGACATCGCTGTTATCGAAGCCGTTCATGAAATGGCGCGCTTCGTAGCGTCCGCTCATGCAGAGGGCATAATGAAAGATCGACGGATACTTCAAAGCGAAATTCGCTGCGTACATAGCCCCAAGGCTGCATCCTGCAACCGCCATACGCCCATTGGGTTGGTGGCAATCCTCGCGAACAAAAGGAACCAAGGTATCGAGAATAAATCGCTCGTACGCGAGGTGACGTCCAATTCGCCAGGTTGGGTCGCCTTCCGAGCGCGTCCAAGCCTCCGCGACATTGGACTCCGGACAATAGAGCTTAATTCGGCCTGCTTGGATCATGGGTTCAAGCGCTTCCACCATCCCCTGCGCCTGCCATTCGTGCGCAAAACCGGCGGCGCTCGGAAAAACGACCACCGGATGACCGTAATGACCGAAACACCACACGTGAACCGACCGACCCATCCCGGTGGATGGCAACATCAGGTGTCGACTTCGAATTGACATAGGAACTCCTTCCCCTTCGGATCTCGGGCTTGGATTACCTGAAATAGAGACCTGTGCAAAGCCATCTAGAGGCCAGTCTTGTAAGGAAAATCCCTAGAAAACGTTCCTAAACCATTGACCTCAAGTCCTGGCATCCATAGCGTCTTCAATCGCGCGGGCGACAATGAGGGAGACAATAACATGAACGTATTTAAATGGACCAGACTCGTAGGCTTCATCGCCATCACGTCACTCGCAACCGCTTGTGGCAGTGACGACACAACCGACCCTGTAGATAACCCTGGTGAGACCGGCGGCGAAACCGGCGGCGGCAGCACCGACACCACCAATCCGAATGATAGCGTGGTGGAGCTCTTACCAAGCCAAGTTGCAACCCTGACCCAGAGCGTTGCGGGTCCCTTCACGTTTACTGTTCCTGAAAACGCAGTCTCAGTGACCATCTCGATCAACGGGCCGACCGAGGGCTACGTTACCCTTGCAGACTGGACCGACTCCACGGGCTTTGAGCTGGTCGAGGCGGGCTGGACCAACCAGGACCCAACCCTCTGTCTCAGTTGTAACAATCGGATCGCATCGGCCGAAGGAGCATTCGCCGCGATTGCACCCAATAATCCTTCATCGCAACTCACTCCAGGAGACCACACGTTTTCGGTGTATGGCTTCAAGCTCGAAGGCGGACTTTTCAGTCAGGAGCTGCTGCCACTTGACGGCACGGTCGAGATTCGCGTGCAAGCCAAGGTACTTCCCGAGGTGCCTGAGACCGGTATTCTCGATCTGAACCTTCACTTCACCGGAGCCCAAGGTCTGACTGCCGAGACCGCACAGACCGATAGCAGCTTTCAAGCAACCCTGGACACCGTGAGAGAAATCTATGCCCAGGTGGGTATCGAGATCGGCGAATTAACCTACATAGATGCACCGAGTGAGTTCCAGGTTATCGAAAACGTCTTGGGTGGGGACAGCGACCTGATGGCACTCTTCGCAACGTCCGGTTCACAATCAAATCAAGCGCTAAACGTGTTCTTCGTCGACGAACTCAAAAATGGCGACTTTGCATTCGGGGTCATTTTAGGAATAGCCGGCGGCATTCCTGGTCCACCACTCTGGCAAGGCACACCCAAGTCCGGCGTCGCGATCGCGATCAAGCCGGTGCAAGGAGCGCCGGCCCAGGTTGAAACGACCGTGGCTCACGAGGTTGGTCACTTCCTCGGCCTCTTCCACACCTCTGAGCAGAGCTTTACCGGGATTCACGACCCGCTGCCCGATACCCCCAACAATGATGCGTCTTATCTGATGTTTAACACCGGTGAAGGTAACCGACTCTCACCATGGCAAGGCCGAGTGATGCGCTCGAATCCTTGGGTCCGGCACTGAGTCTAAAATCCGAACTGCATAATCAGGAGATAAATCGATGAAAATTTCTACACTACAACTTCCGCTGGCCCTTCTCACGTTCTTCGCAACCAGCTCGGCATTTGCAATGACACCGATGCTTGAGCGTATTCTGGCCGGTATCGATACAGTTCCGAATCACGCTGAACTCTTCATGGCGCTCGACGAACCGGTTGCGGAGCTGGAAAGCGCCGCGTCCGACAACGACGCGCCACTCTACCACCGTATTCGCGCTACGAGCTTTCTGTCGACGCTCAATGCTGAAGGCGGCCGGGATGCGTTGCTGAGACTCTGCGATAGCCCCAATAGTGAAATTCGCCGTCACGCTGTCTACGGCCTCCTACGATCGACCAAGGGCCCGTTGCACGCGGCTGAATGGACCAAGATCGACACGATGCTCACGAGCGACAACGAGGCGATCCGCAAAGATATCGTTCGTGGGTTCCGCTGGAGTCAAGATCCACGCAGCTCCGAGCGGCTGACACGCGTGAGTACCATCGAGGGTCCACTGAAGTCACTCGCACTGCACGTGCTGAAACGCCGCGCCGTGCTCTTGAAAGCGGAACGTTAGAACGCTCGGAAACTTGCCCACCAATCCAATCGGTTCTACATCTGATGCATGCGTTTCTTGCTCATTGACCCAATCGACTTTTCCTACGGACCTCGTACGCCTTTTGAGCGCCCTCTAGGCGGCATGCAATCGTCTATTGTCTACATTGCGAAGGCCATCAGTGAAGCAGGACACTCAGTGGTTGTCCTTAACAATATCGAGGCCCCTGAGACCGATGGCAACGTCATGTACGTTCCACTACCGAAGGATGGAGACGCCTTTATCGCTCTCGGTCAACGTATCGCCCCTGATGTAGGTATCGTCCTAGGTGGTTCAGACGCACTTTTCGCGGCGAAACATAATCTGCCCGAGATCCCTTGGATGTTCTGGACTGGGCATGCACATGACCAAAACCATCACAGCTCACTTAGTGACTCTACAAGGCTCTCCTCCGACTTTCGCTATATGTTTGTCTCAGAATGGCAGCAGGCGCAGTTCGTTGAGCGGTTTGGTTTGCCCGAAGAACACTGCATTGTGATTGGACACGGTATCGCGCCACCATTCGAAGAGCTCTTGGAACAACCAGTCGCCTGGGGTGACCAGATGCATCTCACTTATTCCAGTACTCCGTTTAGAGGTCTATCGATACTCAGCGACCTACTTGAGAGCCCACT
Source organism: Myxococcota bacterium (assembly GCA_036128675.1). Lineage (GTDB taxonomy): Bacteria > Myxococcota > XYA12-FULL-58-9 > XYA12-FULL-58-9 > JABJBS01 > JAYYQC01. The sequence goes on from JAYYQC010000177.1 coordinate 3,222, forward strand.
AGGTACGCGTATGCGTGCAACCATCTATTCGGGAATGCAAACGTATAACCGCGATAATTCCGGGTTTGAGTCTCTCTTCGAACGCCTAGAAGCAATGGAACATGTATCGGTCCCTGGCGCAGTCTCACAGGTTGAACTAGCCCAGGGACTCTCAAGAGGCTCGGTCTGGGCTTATTCGAATACTTTCGCGGAGACGTTTTGCATTGCCGCGAGAGAAGCTGTGGCGGCTGGCAACCTGGTGATCACAACCGCGCTCGGCGCATTGCCCGAGACAATCGGACCCCTTGCCTATGCTTTGGTCGAACCAGACAACAACCCCGACCGCTTACGAGAGCGATTCGCGCGGGAACTTCATCAGCTTGAAGAACAGTGGCGGAACAATCGCGCGCCACTGATCGAGCATGCGGAAGAGCAAAAGCGTTGGCTGAAGCGTAATGGGACTTGGGCCATCCAAGCCCAACAGCTGATCAGATATACGTCGACCTGGCTGCGAGGACTTAAACGTCGGGCTGGCAATTAAATTCGAAGCGCTTGGGCCATCTCCAGGCTCGCATAAGACAGGATCGCATCTGCGCCGGCGCGTTTGAACGCAAGAAGGCTCTCCATCATCACAGCGTTGCCGTCTAGCCATCCATTTTGGGCGGCTGCGTGCAGCATCGCGTATTCGCCACTCACTTGGTAGACCGCGGTAGGAACCTGGAAAGTCTCCTTCACACGACGCACAATATCGAGATACGGCATACCCGGCTTTACCATCACCATATCGGCACCTTCATCGAGGTCCGAAGCAACTTCGCGCAAAGCCTCATCGGTGTTCCGTGGGTCCATTTGGTATGTGCGTTTGTCCCCTTTACCGAGGCTTCCCTTCGATCCCACCGCATCCCGAAATGGACCATAAAATGCCGACGCATACTTCGCGGCGTAAGAGAGTAATAAGACGTCCTGGAATCCCTCGGTATCCAGGGCCTGACGGATTACACCGATTCTCCCGTCCATCATGTCAGAAGGCGCAATCACCGAGGCACCCGACCGCGCTTGATTTACCGCCTGCTTCGACAAAGCTTCGAGTGTCTCATCGTTAACCACATAGCCATCGCGAACCAGACCATCTTGACCATGCGATGTGTAAGGGTCCAAGGCGACATCGCAGACCAGCCCAAGGTCCAACCCTAAGCCATCGATCGCACGCGTGGCCCGACACATCAGATTATCGGGATTCCATGCTTCCTCGGCTGCATCGGTCTTCAGCTCAGAATCAACGACCGGAAAAATAGCCAAGGCTGGAATCCCAAGGTCAGCTGCTCGTTTCGCAACCTCTTTCGCACCTTCAACCGATACCCGCTCAATCCCTGGCATCGACGGGATCGGCTCAGCGTCCGAGCCGCCATGTACAAAAATAGGATAGATGAGGTCAGCCGCGCTTAAACGATGCTCTGCTACCATCTCTCGAATCCACCCCCAACGACGCTTGCGACGATGCCGAAGTGCCGGAAATTGCGCTGATGAACCCATTCTCTCTTGTCCTTCCGGTTGAGATTACTTGAAGGCCTATATAAGACCCCGTGGTGTGCAGCAAACCATGAAAGGATTGCCATGACTGGAAATTTAAGCACCATTGTAGCGCTTTGCTTGTCCCTAACTCTCGGGGGTGCAGTAGCCTGCCAGAAGACAGCGGAAGCGCCCGCGGAAACACCGAAGCCATCACAAAGTAAAGAGACCACTTTTTTGCTCTCACAGGCTCAGTTTTCACGCAACGCCGAGGGTAAACCTGCGCCTGGTGCCGCGAAGCTCCGCATCGTTGAGATGACCGGCGAGAACACAAAGATGCGCATACTGGAAGATGAAGAGAGCCGAGTCTTCCACAAAGCCATCTGCACCAAGAGCGCCGACACGACATCTATCTGGACCATCGGCGCAACCGGTGCGCACCTCAAAGAGTGGAAGCTCGAAGACCTCAGTCCAATCAAAACCCACTATTCAGGGAAGTTTGGCGGCAAGTGGGACCGACTACGTGACATCGAGCATCTCCGAGGTGCCGACGGTCAGGACCTCTGGGCGATTGCAACCCATGACCAGGGTCACGTTCTGGTCATTGATAAAACCACCGGTGCAGTGACCACCCTGCATACCGAGAAAACGACCTTCGTCCATGAAGTCGAGGTTGGTGACTTCAACGGCGACGGTCTCCAAGACTTCGCAACCACACCCTCGAAGCCCAATAAGTCGGGCAAATCTCAGCCGGGCCGCGTCGATGCTTACCTCCAAGCCAAAGATGGCTCTTTCAAACGAATGAAAGCGCTGGGTGCGAAGAACCGGCACGCGAAAGAAATCCTCGCAACTGATTGGAATGGTGACGGAACTGCCGAGCTCTACGTGGTCCTCGAAGGCGAGCTGGGACCAAACCGAAAGCTTGTCAAACCGGTGGACATTGTTCGGGCGGAGATCCAGCAAGGAGAATGGGTGGAAACCGGGCGCGTTTCGATTCCACGAGCAAAGCAAGCAAGGGTGCTCCTCGCCGCAAATGTCGACTCGGACACGACACCAGAATTGGTAGTCACAACGATGCGATCTGGCGTTTGGGCGTTGGATAGCTACGACGCGCCGGCCCGACTCTTGATCTCAGGTAAGCTCTCTTCGGGCTTTGAACACGCTGCTGCGGCCGTCGACCTCGACAACGATGGCGTCTCGGAGCTCCTTATTAGCTCTGAAGACCAAGATGCACTTAATCAATGGAAGCTCGACAATGGCCGCTGGACCGCAACCCGGCTTGCAACATTGGGCAAATCCGAGATCACTTGGAGTATCGAGCTCTGCCAATAAGCTAACCGGGCTGGTGCAGTTGTAATTTCTGCATCTGCACGTTATCGCGCATCAAAAGGAGTCAGCTATGGGTAAACCGATGGTTATTTTGAGTGCTAAAGAAATCGACAAGATGCGTATCGCGGGTAGGTTCGCAGCTGAGCTACTCGATCACCTCGGCGGTATGCTCAAACCAGGTATCACCACCCAAGCGCTCAATGATGAAGCCGAAAAGCTTACCCAAGCCCGTAAAGCCAAGAGTGCGCCCCTGGGCTACCACGGATTCCCACGCTCTATTTGTACAAGTGTCAACGATGTTGTCTGCCACGGTATCCCCTCAAAGGAACATGTGTTGAAAGACGGCGACATTATCAACATCGATGTGACGCCCATCGTTGATGGATACTATGGGGATACCTCAAGAACCTTTTTTGTAGGTAAGCCGACGCCCCAAGCTAAAGCACTCGTTGACGTAACTCTTGAGTGTCTTAAAATTGGAATAAGAGAAGTTGCTCCTGGTAAGCGCGTCGGTGATATCGGTGCCGCAATTCAGGAACACGCTGAGTCATTTGGCTATGGTGTTGTTCGAGACTTCGTCGGCCATGGCATCGGGCGAGAATTCCATATCGATCCGCAAGTCCCTCACTACGGACGGCGCGGAACCGGACCACGCCTTAAGCCAGGGATGGCCTTCACGATTGAGCCGATGATCAACCAAGGAGACTGGCGAACAGTCGTACTCGAAGACGACTGGACCGCGGTGACTGTAGACGGCGGACTATCGGCCCAATTTGAGCATACGCTTGTTGTGACCAAAGATGGATTCGAGATTATGACCCTTAAAGAAGGCGATACCTTTATCTGAATCACCTCTGAGTTCGACCTCTTCCACTGGTCTTTAGGGTTCTTCGCAGTGCTCTTGTAACCTTGGCATCAGTTCCACCAAATTGCACGGCCGATGCCGACTATCAAACTGGAACCGAAGAATCTTTTCCCAGCCATCGCGGCAGGCTCCTTTGGAGCCCGGCAAGGCAAAGATATAGGTCCCCTGTGCGACACCCCCCGTAGCACGAGACTGAATGGTCGACGTACCAATGCTCTCGAAAGATAGCCAACGGAAGAGCTCGCCAAATCCAGGGATTTCTTTATCCCAGACCGACGCCAGAGCCTCTGGGGTTGTATCACGCCCGGTGACACCGGTTCCGCCGGTTGTGATGATTGCATCGATCTCGGCATCGAGTATCCACGCCTTTAGACGGGCGATAATCGCATCTAAATCATCGGTTATAATGTCTCGCTTTAGAACGCGATGGCCATCCTCTTCAATTAACTGAGATAAGAGCTGACCCGAAGTATCTGTTTCCAGCGTTCGCGTATCTGAGACAGTGAGAACGCCAAAGTGCAGTGACGTAAAGGCTCTCGATTCATCAATCGGCATAATTGTACCTCGTATCTTTTCTAGAACCTTGCGCCTACCCTATCCTCACACATTGAGCCAGGTCTTCGAGTCTGAAAGAATCTTTAGCAAGGAGACGTCGACGAGTGAGCCCGCTAGAACATGAGGCTATGGTCCGCAAAGCGCTGACGCACTTTCTGCGCAATGAATCGGCGCGTTTGATTCGCATGACCTGGCGATTAGTCGGTGGAAACGATGCGCTCGCCAAAGACGTGATACAGGATGCATGTGTTCGGTGCATCGAGGAAGCCCATCAGCTTCGAGACCTCGGCGCCTTTGAATCTTGGTTTTATCGCATCCTTGTAAATAGTGCCCATAACCGCCATCGACGCTTTCGTGCCTTCAAGCAGGCAAAAGCACTCTTTGGACAAGAGCCACGCTCGCAGCAACTTCCCACCGACTTACCGGATCATGGACTTCAGCGTCGGATTCGAGACGCACTCTGGACTTTAAAAAGATCTCAACGCGAGGCTTTCATTCTTGTGCGATTAGAAAGACTTTCGGTCCGCCAATCTGCTGCTATCATGAAGATCTCAGAGCAAGCGGTTCGCAATCACCTACATCGCGCTGAAAAGGCTCTGAAGCACGAGCTGGCCGACTTGAGTCGAACGACGAACCAAGGGAGTACAGACCATGGAGAATCATGAGGATAACCGTTGGCTCGATGCGATCGACTCCACATACACACCGAAAATGCGTGAAATCATCATCCCCGACGCTTCGGGACTTACGCCGCGCCCTTTTTGGAGAAGGTCGGTCTCGATTGTTCTCGCCGCGTTTGTAGTCGTTCTCGCAAGTGTTGTCCTGAGTCTTGGCCTTTGAAGCCCTTCTACTTGGTTTCTTGTGAGACCAGGTTGCTCCAAGTTTGGCCGGAGACAAGGCCAGCACTTACCCGAGTATCCCAACCTGCATAACCTTTGAGTCGGGTTAACAAGAACTGAGTCGACGCATGCCGCGAGATTGCGAGGACATCTGCGGGTGCTGCCGTTGTTGCGTTGCTGCAGGCCAAACAGGCTAAGCAGCTCGGATTATCGTGAAACTGCATATGCCCTGCTCCATCAATGTCGAGCTTGACTGTTCCACTCGGGGCTGCAGCGAAGTACTGCTCAAAATTGTTGTCTGCTGGCGCACAGGCTTGGAAAAATCCGGTCGAGTCGAGCGTCTCACCAATCAAGAGTAAGTCTGCTCCAAGGTTTGGCATCAGCTCAGGTGTGACCGAGGGCTCATTGGCGTCGACCGGGTCGAGTCCGACAACCGCAGTAGCCTTTGTATCGAGCGTTGAGGCCAAGATGCTGACTTTCCCGCCAAGTGAATGACCCACCAACGCAACATTGTCCCCATCAACCGGAAGACCATTGGAGGCTTCTGCGACCAGCGCATCGATCAAAGCGTTGGTATCTTCGGCCATGGCGCTGTGATTCGACGACGTAAAACCCGAAACATCTGGGCTATAGGTCTGTGAAACGGCAATAAAGCCCCATGATGCAAAATGCTCGCAGTAGCTCTGATAGAGGTCACGCCCCAGCTGAAATCCTGGAGATAAAATGACCAACGGCATCGGTCCATCACCATCTGGTAAACAGACCGAAACCTCTACATCCCGTCCGGTCGAAAGGCGGAACTCTCGGCTCTGAACCAACTGGTAGGTGAAGAGCCCTGGTTGGTGGTAGGACGTCGTAGCATCCAGAGATTCACCAACGTCGCTAGCATCAGAGGCATCGCTAGCATCAGAGGCATCGCTTGCGTCAGAGGCATCGCTAGCATCAGAGGCGTCGCTAGCATCAGAGGCATCGCTCGCATCAGAGGCGTCGGTCATATCCGAAACATCGGCATTGTCGCTTCCGGTATCGGCACCGCCACATGCAACAACAAGTAAACAGGAAAAAATCCAAACAAAGCTGGTTCGAACCAATGACATATTATTCGTCTCCCCGGAGCAATCGAGCCAGGTCTAGGTTACTAAATTGCTCTCATTGATTCGGACAGTTTGAAGGTCAGAATCAAATCAGGCAAGACTCGGGCAGGCATTTATCAACATTTGAGTAGATTAGTTGATCTTTTCAGTGAGTTCGCGAGAGAGATGGTATTGAGGCATCAGAAACTCTAGCCGTGATTCGGTTTGAGGTGCCTGCGATTCGAGTACACGAGCAGGCGCTACAAATGATTTGAGGGGCTCTTGCAGCTCGAACATCAAAACAAGCAATGTTCCGGCTGGATGGTCAATGGGCTTATCCAGCTTTACGCCCCCGGCTCCGAAATCAACGACCCGATAAGAAGAGCGACCCGGACGAATCTCGTGTACCGTCCAATCTACACCGAAGCGCTCGTATCGACGACGTTCATTTAACTCTCCAGACTGCATGACCTCGCTCCACTCCAGTACGATGACAGGACAACCCGCCACTTTGAACCTAGGGGAAGCGTCTCATCTGCGCAAAAATCTCGCGCATCCATCGAAGGATGGCGACTGAACATTGAAACACGATCGCCCCGGCCCTCGAACGCCAGAGAGCGCCGTCACATA
>JAYYQC010000178.1:0-11676 GCA_036128675.1 Myxococcota bacterium
AAACTTAGCCCCCCGTGCTAAGGGCAACTTCGCCAACCCCCGCGCAAATAAAACCTTTTTTGAAAATACTCACGCAACAGGTTCGATCGTGACAAATACGCCCGCCCCCTCAAGCGCTGCGCTGAGATCGCCGAGTCGGTTACTCTGCCTATCTTCGATTCGAAAGAGCCCCATTTACGACTTGGCTCAAGGTTCTCTCCTGGTTAACCTCTAAAACCAATCGTCACTCCAGCCGCATCTGAGGAGGTCTCATGCTTTCAACTTTCCGTAGAAATCGGCGAACCGCTGAACGCTTACGCGTACCGGTGCCTGTGCGCCTAGAGACTTCCCAAGGGCCCGTCGTAGGCAAGACGACCAATATCAGTCTCGGAGGAGCGCTGGTCGAAGTCGAGCTAGGTGCAACGGAAGTCGCCCGGATCCCTGAGCGCACAACCATGGATATCATCGTTGACGAGGACCAGCTCTCGTTCGATATCTTGGTATCTCGAAGAGATGGGCATACGGTCGCGGTCGAATTTGTACGCATCAGGAGTGGCGAAGACTACCGAAAGCTCCGCCTCTTTCTTGAATCACACCTCAGTAACCTAACAGCTGACCACTGAGCCACTCAGACCGCGACTCTCCTAGGATGCTGCGTTCATAAATGCTGCGAGCTCGAAATCCAGCTTACTCAGGCCGGCACAATCGTGGGTTGCTAAGGTTACTTCCACTCGGTTGTAAACGTTGAACCATTCCGGGTGGTGCCCCATCTCCTCCGCCTTTAACGCCGACTTAGACATGAAGGCCCATGCTTCCTTGAAATCGGCAAAGGTAAATGTACGCTGGATCGCCTCGCGGCCATCAACCATTGCCCAATCGTTGGTAACAGTAAGTGCAGATTGAATCTCATCCTGAGTAAGTCGTGTCGGTGCCATCATTTCTCCCTACGAAATCAGATCAGTGAAGCGACTATGCTCGTGCGGTGCCCGCTCGTTTGCATGCGCGTAAAAATAGTCTATCAACGCGTCATCTGGATAGCGTAAACTCAACTCTTTCCACAACCCTTTGATACGCTCATCATCCTGCTCATCAATGGCACTCTCGAACTCCAAACGATAAGCATTCATTTGCGCGCGACGCTCAGAATCAACCCCACCTAGAAACTCGACGCAATCAATTGACTCTTGACGTCCTCTCAAATGGAAATGCCCAAGTCGACGAATATCCGCATCTTCCAACCGGTAACGTCGAATGACTTCCCCGCTTACTAAAGTACTACACGGCAAAAGCTGGCAAATCGATTTGATTCTCGATGCAATGTTCACGGAGTCTCCCATGACAGTCAGCTCGAGGCGCTCTTCATAACCAACCAATCCAAATGTGACAGTACCGTAATTTACACCGCATTTGATATCGAATGCGCCCGGCATCCCATCATTTTCCTGTAGCATTGTGCGAATATCGTCAACTGCGCGTAAAGCGTCACGTCCTGCGCTAGATGGCCGAAAGAAAATCGCGAGCAGGCCGTCTGTAGTGAACTTGTCGACGAGACCATCATTCTGAAGGATGACCTGAACAACCTTCGAAATGCTTTCCTCGACTTTCGCGTCACCCGACTCTTCCTGAAGCTCGAAGCGCATGAAAACAATACAGGCCTCTAACTCAAAGGATTTTCCCATCTCCAAACCTCGGACATCATCTACATCGAAGAAGCTCAGGGCTTCCTGAGGTACAAACCGTCTCAAGTTCTCCTGAAGACTTTCTAGTCTCTCGCGTAGCTTAAGATTGTCGAGGGCGATTTGGATATTCTTACGCAGCAGCTCAAGTAATCCTAGAGCATCCTCGCTCAACTCCTTAGCCGGTGCACCAAGCAAGATATACTGCGAATCATGATGTTCGACTTTGATCGAGATCAACCCATCCCGAAGGTCTACGCCCATGATCCTGGAATTGAGCCCTTCAAAAGTGCCCTCTGCTTTTCCACGCCTGACCTCGGTACAAAGCCCATTGGTCAGCTTAACAAGCGTAATGCCTTCCTCGTTTCCCAAATGACGGCCGAACTGCAGATACGCTAAATCCAAGATGCTCATCTCAGAAGCACCACTCTGAACGGAGAAGAGCTTTTTGGCGTCTTCCATGACCCAGCTCAGGCTTTTAGAATTTTCTTCGATTCGCAGAATATCATTAAACGTTCGAGCTGCCGTCACCACGGCGGTAAACAAAGTCATCGCGGTAAGCTCAGTCTTATTGCGATAATCGTTGATATCGTATTGCAAAATAAGGTCACGCTCCGGGACGCTTCCAGGTTGTCCAGTCCGCATAATGATCCGGGAAGCTTTCTCCCCTAGCTCATTGCGAATGAAGCGCACCAACCGGAAACCACTCTCATCATCCTCCATCACAACATCGAGGAGTATCACCGCAAAACGCAGACCTTGCCGCAGAATCTCCTTCGCTTCCTCCGAGCTACGCGCGTGGACGAACTCTACTTTGGCACCGTCAATTTCGAGATTCGATAACGTAAAGAGCGTCACACGATGAACTTCCTCGTCATCATCGACAATGAGGACGTAAATCACAGCGTCCGTGCGCCCGACTGAAGATGGTAGGGTCACATCCGATTGGGAGGCGACCGGTTCCGCGGCGGTGTGATCCGGCTCGTCAGCCCAGGCTATCTCATCGTCTTCCTGCAAAGCATTTCCTTAAGAGCGTTCCCGGATAGTCTAAACTGTCTATTCAACTCATGCCAATGTCTCGCAGCCCGCTTGGCATTGGCACCCGATTTGGCGTATCAACCGCAAGCGACGCTCACGCAAATTGTAAGCTATTGAAGAGAGACTAAACATGAGAAAGCCATATTCCAATCGCTTGAAACCCGCGGGATTAACTCTCGCTCTGCTCATGAGTGCGGCCTGCACCTCGACCACAGGAATTAAACCCATGTCAGTTACCGAAGCACCTCGCGCTCCTTTTCGCCCCCAGACCACGGAGCTTCACGGTGAGACTCGTGTGGATGGATACGGCTATCTGAAAGACCGGGAAGATGCCGATACCATTCCCTATCTCAATGCAGAAAATGCCCATGTCGAGGAGGCAATGGCCGATACCGAGACTCTGCAAGAAGACCTCTTTAAAGAATTTCTATCGCGTATTGAAGAGGACGACCAAGGGGTCCCCTACCGGCATGGAGATTTCCTCTACTACGACCGAACAGAAAAGGGGAAAGCTTACCCAATCTTCTGTCGAAAGTCGCTCGAAGAAAACGCCGCGGAAGAAATTCTTCTCGATGTAAACAAGGTCGCTGAAGGGCATGAGTACACTTCACTGGGAGCCTTGGCACTAAGCCCCAACCACCGTTATCTCGCTTACGGCGTGGACCATGCGGGCAATGAACTCTTTCAGATCGTCGTCAAGGACCTGGAAACCGGGGACCTCTTACCCGGCGAGATCAAAGATGCCTATTACGGCCTTGAGTGGGGTAACGATAATGCCACGCTCTTCTTCACACGCGTCGATGAAGCCCATCGGCCAGACCGTCTCTTTCGCACTTCTCTCGGTAACCTTGGTGAGGCGTCACTCATCTTCGAAGAACCTGATGACCGATTTTTTCTCGGTTTGGGTAAGTCGCAAAGTGAAGAATACATCTTTATTTCACTCGACAGTGCCATCACATCGGAAGTTCACATTATCGAAGCAAGCAAGCCCAATGAAACGCCAAAGCTTTTCGCAAAGCGTCGCGACGGAATCGAATACAATGTCTCCCACTGGAACGATAAATTCCTGATCTTGACCAACGAAAACGCGACTAACTTTAAGCTGCTTCAGACACCACTCGATAATTGGGACCCTGCTGCGTGGACCGAGGTTGTCGCAGAATCCGACGATACGCTACAGGCGGTTTTACCGTTCAAATCGTTTTTCGCCCTCTACCGTCGCCATGATGGACTACCCGAGATAATTCTTTATGAACCATCAGATGCGGGACTCCAGACCCACGTGATCGCGGTCGACGATGCAACTTGGGATATTTGGCCTAGCTCAAACGCGATGTACGATACAGATGTATTTCGCTACGGATACACATCGCTAACCACCCCCAGCAGTACCCTTGAGATTTCACTTGCGACAAAAGCATCAACACTGCTGAAAAGACGTCCTGCGCCTGGCTACAATGCCGAGGACTACGCGTCTTCACGGATTTGGGCCACTGCAACCGACGGTACCAAGGTACCCGTCTCTATCTTTCACAAGAAAGACCGAACAAACGAGCCAGCGCCATTTCTGCTCTACGGTTACGGCTCGTACGGTTCTTCCTACGACGTCTACTACAACAGTCGCTGGTTGAGTCTCTTGGACCGCGGTTTCGCGGTCGGTATCGCACATATCCGCGGCGGGGGTGAGTTTGGGCGCGGCTGGAAGCTCAAAGGTAAATTCGAGCACAAGATGAACTCATTCACCGACTTCATCGCCTGTGCAGAGACCTTGATTCAAGAAAAGTGGACCACCCCCGAAAAGCTCGCGATTGAAGGACGGAGCGCAGGGGGCCTCTTGATGGGCGGTGTGATGAATATGCGCCCAGATCTATTCGGTGCAGTGATCGCCGGCGTTGCTTTCGTTGATGTTATCAATACCCTTTTGGACGAAACCATTCCACTCACAGTCATCGAATGGGAAGAATGGGGAAATCCAAAAAATGCAGAACAATACCGCTGGATCCGTCCTTATTCGCCTTACGATAACATCACAGCACAAGCCTATCCGAATGCACTTTTCCTGGCTGGGCTAAATGATCCACGGGTTGGTTATTGGGAGCCTGCCAAGTTCGTTGCAAAGCTTCGTCAGAATAGGACGAACGACAACTATCTATTCTTAAAGACAGATATGGGCTCTGGCCACGGAGGCGCTTCAGGCAGATATGGCCAGCTGCGCGACGATGCGTTTGAATATGCGTTCGTATTGAAGGCACTCGGACTCACGAAATCCGAGTGATCGAGCTAGGCCGTTACGCAGCGTCAGGACCGAGAACGGTGCTTTCTGCCGCGTACCCAAAGGTCTCAACGGCATCTGCAAACGCCGCCTGACTCTCAACCAGCTCCTTCACTTCTTCTTCCGCAACAACAGCGAAGTTCAGATCGGCTCCGGCCATCCCAACAAATACAGTCCATCCGAGTTCGGCTTGCCCGTAAATATCGTCGAAATTGTCGTCGTCATCGCTGAGGGTCCAGGACTTCGCCAGGAGAGGTGGTCCATCGAGTCTTACATCTTCGTATAATCGAATTTGATCATCCCGCATCACGATCGAAGACAAATGCAGCCAGGTCGGCTCTTCATCACTCTCATCCGCGGCCCAACACATGAACCGGACCTGCGGCTGGTAAAGAGCGTCAAGGGACACCTCGGCAACCGTCAAAACGTCGCTCCATTCGCCATCCGAAAGCGGTAAACGGGCTCGGAAAAGCCCACTCATAAAAAGTTCTTCGGCTGGAAGGTTATCGTCGTCCAGTTGTTCTACATCATTCATCAGACTCTCCTAGGGACCTATTTAATCGCCGAGCCGGACCTAGCCTGAAATTCTAGAAAATATCCAGTGCATCGAGTGCAGGTCCAGGGTTACTCCGATCTCAGAGATCCCCTATAATAGGTGAACAGAGAAGATTCTTACGATTTTTCAGAGACTTAGGCCGTTCATGACTCAAGACTTCGATATTGAAGAGTACCCTCTCGAGGACTTCAACTCGATGCGGTCGAAGTTTTTAGAGTTTGGCAGGCCGGAATTCGTCCAATTTGAGGGGGAAGACCACCAGCTTGCTATCGGCGAGCGCTTTCTGGACTTCCACTCGGGACTAGGAAAAGTTCTCTGCTTGGTCGCGAAACATCAAGATGTACCCGCCGGCTTCGCTATCATCACGAAACGCCGTCTTGTCGCTCCCAATGGCCAAACCACCGATCCTTTCTGGCAGTTCAATGCGTTCCATGTCGCGCCCGAATTCGCCGATGCTCCGGTCCCCGAAGCGATCTTCGAAAACCGTTTTCCATACCACTATTTTCGATGTCCTCGGGCGTATATGCTTTCGGTAGACGGCCCCGATGGCAACAACACCCTTGCGGAGCGTATGTCGAAATTTCCAATGGTCTCGTTTAAGCGCGCCAGTATTCTTGGCTACTACCTGCTCGCCCCAGACCTCGCGCGAGAACTACACTCTACCTTTCGGAGGCATCGCGGACGTCTCTCTTACCGTAGTGCACCGAATGTCCGAGAGCTCATCAACCCGCAAACCGGTCTCACCATGCAACTGCGCCATTACCAACATGGCCCTTGTGCAGTCCGTGGGGAATCAGAGCCATCACCGGGTGGCGTCTATGCATTTATGTCCCCGCTCGAAGATCCTATTTCACGTGAGCTAGAGTTGAACGGCATTACGCCGGCCGCCACGATTACAGTCATTCACCATCGAATGGAGGATTGGCGCTGGCAGTTTTTACTCTCAAATGAGGTCTGACGAATTCCCATCGACTCTTGACTCGAAATTGGCTATCACCTGCACCCCGACCATACGCAATAAGGCTGCAGGATGAGGATAAAATGACCGATACCAACGCCTCCACTGAAGAGCCAACCGGGCTGCAGCTCGGAACCTTCATCGGGGTATTTACGCCTACTATCCTGACAATTCTCGGGGTCATCATGTACCTGCGATTCGGGTGGGTTGTAGGTAATGTGGGGCTCGGACAGACCTTACTGATCGTCCTCCTGGCGAACCTCATTACACTGCTGACGTCGCTTTCCCTATCCGCACTCGCAACCAACATGCAGGTAGGAGTGGGCGGTGCCTATTACCTGATCTCACGCAGCTTCGGATTAGAGGTAGGTGGCGCGATTGGCATCCCGCTTTATCTTTCGCAGACTCTCTCTCTTACACTTTATGCCTATGGCCTTGCTGAGTCCTTTATGCTCGTCATGCCGAAAGGCGTAGATTTCCCGAGCTGGATGATGTCGTCGCTCGCAGCAGTCATTGTCTTATTGGTCACGCTTTTTGCCGCCCGAAGCACCGAGCTGGCTCTCAAACTGCAACGCCCTATTATGGTGCTTATTTTCGCATCCATCTTTTCGTTGCTCGCCGGCAGCTTTTACAGCGAAGGTCCGGCAGATCCGAATTGGATAACCCTCGAGGCACCCCACCATGAAGTATCCTTTTGGGCAGCCTTTGCGGTTTTCTTTCCTGCCGTTACGGGAATCTTAGCGGGTGTTAGTCTCTCCGGGGATCTTAAAGACCCCAGAAAAGCCATCCCCAACGGCGTTCTTACCGCGGTTTCTTTAGGCCTTATTATCTACCTTATCATTCCGGTCGCACTGGCCTGGACAACGGAACCAGAAGTCCTCCGCACCAACAGTATGATCTGGAATGAGCTAGGCTACATTCCCTTCATCGTGATCCCTGCGGTTTGGGGAGCTATCATCTCCTCAGCATTTGGCAGTATTTTGGGTGCGCCTCGAACCCTACAAGCTCTCGCTTCTGATCGTCTCGTTCCCCACCGGCTTGGACAAATTGACCCTAAAACTGGTGAACCAACCCTCGGGCTTTATATCTCGGGCGCAGTGGCACTCGGTGCCGTCTTCCTCGGCGACCTCAACGTGGTCGCAGAATGGTTAACGATTTTCTTTCTCACAACTTACGGGGCTCTGAACGCGGTCGCTGCTCTTGAGAATCTCGTTGGAGATCCCTACTACCGTCCCCAGCTCACGATACCTTGGTGGGCATCGGGTCTCGGTGCAGCCGGCTGTATACTTGCGATGTTCGCGATTAACCCGTCGGCCTGTGTTATCGCGATCACCCTCGAAATCCTCATCTTTTACGGATTGAGCCGAAAGACGCTCAGCTCAGCCTTTGGCGATGCCCGTAGCGGCCTCTGGCTCTCGATGGCGCGCTTCGCAGTTCTCCGAGTCCGCGCAACGAAATTTAATCCACGTAACTGGCGCCCCAATGTGTTGGTTTTCGCCCGAAATGCTACAGACAGTCTCCCCACTATTGCTCTGGCCGAAGCCCTCAGTCAGCATCGAGGCTTCGTCACACTGATGTCGCTTATTGAGAAAAACGAAGATTATTCAAACATGCTAGAGATGCGACGTAAGCATGAGGCGATCCTGGCTGAGCAAGGTCTCTCCGTATTCTGCGAGGTGACAAATGTTCATAACCTCGATTCAGGGATCCTCACAGCGGCTCAGGCTCATGGCTTTGCTGGACTCGATGCCAATACAATTATCTTTGGTATCCACGACGAATCTACTGCAACCCTCTCCCGACTCTTGCGCTTCACAAGACAGCTTGGTGATCTGGAAAAGTGTACAATCATCTATCGACACGCTTTAAGACCGAGCGGTCCTCGAGACATCATCGTGTGGTGGAAAGGTAAAGAGAGTAACGGCGACCTTATGTTGCTTCTCGCCCACTTGCTCTCCGTGGCTCGCGGCTGGGAAGGCTCACAGATTGTCCTAAAGAGTGTCGTCGATAATGCTGAGGCAGCCGAAGAGCGCCAGGGTGAGTGCTCACAAATGCTCACCGATACCCGAATCCGAGCGAAGGTGGAAGTCGTTGAACGCCCAGCCGACCAAAGCTTCGTGGATGTCTTAAAAGCGCATTCGAAGGATGCTGGACTCGTCTTTCTAGGCCTACCTGATGTTCCAGATGGCGATGAAGAAACGTTTGCTGAGGTGTTCGCACCGCTGATTCAAAATATGCCTCCGACCGCCCTCGTGCGTAACGCCGGCCCCTTCCGCGGGCACCTCCTTCAATAAAATGCCAAAGTCCATCAAAAAGCGCGGTTCAGAAGCGTTCGAGGAATATTACACATCGATTTATCAAGAACGTTGGCCAGCTTTACGCGCCTCCTTACTGGCTTCAAAGAATCAGGTCGCACGGCAAAATCAATTTGTCCCAAACCGCGATAGCAAATGGGTTTCACCCGATTCAGTGAGTCAGCACGATAGTCGATGCAGCGAGAGCAACTTGAGAGAATATTACTTCATGGACTTAGCTTCGTGCTGGGCAGCAGAGATACTGCCTTTGCCAGATGGCGGCGGCGAAATTCTCGACCTCTGCGCGGCCCCAGGCGGGAAGTCCCTTATTCTGGCCGAGCGTATGCACAGTGCAGCATCGCTTACTCTCAATGAACTCTCGCCTCAACGTCGTCATCGCCTCAAGAACGTGCTGCGCGATTATGTACCCGAAGATACCCTTCAGCGCATTCAGGTAACCGGGCACGATGGTTCGCGCTGGGGATTGCATCACCCCGACCGCTACGACGCGATACTGCTTGACGCGCCCTGCTCGTCCGAGCGCCATGTATTGGGTAAACAAAGCGAACTTGAACAATTTACCCTTAATCGGACAAAGAATCTTGCGACGAGGCAGTACGCTCTGCTGGCCGCCGCATGGCAGTCGGTCAAGCCGGGCGGCTGGATCGTTTACAGCACATGCTCCATCTCGCCCAAAGAAAACGATGCGGTTGTCGAAAAGCTCATCAAGAAAAAAGGCGCCCAGGTGAGGGCCATCGATACCGAGCTCTACGAGGGTGAGTCCACCGATTACGGTCTTCTTGTACTGCCCGATAAGACATCCCACGGACCGCTTTTTATCTCGCAAATTTTCAAACCCGCGGAATAAATAACCGCCCGGTTGCTTCAGTAAACGACTTTTGCCCAGGTCAGGCGAAGATATCCGCGCGTATGACGGTCCCAACCAGCGAAGGGTCCTAACTCACGGCCCTCTAGATAGCCGACCACCCCGCCAGCCAACGACCATTCGTCATCGATTGACCAAGCCAGCTCGGCACGACCAACGCCCCCGCCCTCGAGGGTCCAGCCACTCGCAACACCAATGAACGAGAGGCTTAAGATATCCCGAGCGAAGAGAAACTGACTCCGAACGGCCCAACTTCCCCGCTCAGAGTCTTGGAGTTCTTCGATCTCTCGATTTGAGACTCGATACGCTTGGGTGGCCTCCACCCCGAGCTGCCAGCCATCACCGCTCGTCGAGAGCCCCAGCGCGCCGGAAATCAATTGATGCCGACCCGCAACAATCGGCACGACCAAACCTGGTGCGGGATCCCGAAAAAATGTTGGCTGGCGGTGTCGGTATACGATTTCGGATTTCAAGAGCCAGCTTCCGAGGCTGGTCGCAAGCCCCATCGCTGCGATTTCATAGCGACGATGCAGCAAGGTTAACTCGAAGATATTCGAGGACGGCTGCAGCCACGGACTGATCTCAACGTTGTCGAGCTCTCCAACCCGGTCGAAGATCGATGCTGCAAGCAAAGTAAGGTCCACGCCACCTCCACGGTACGCAGAACGTAAGACAGCTTGCTGACGGGCAAAGGCGTCCTCTTCTTCCTTATCTCCAATTGAGACAAGTCGACCATCGGTGAGACGCTCCCAATCGAGAAAGACCCCAAGGACCTCAAGCTGGCCTTTCACTGGTCCGAATGGACCAAAAGGTGGAGAGCGCAGGTCATAACGAGGCTCGTGTATAATGATTGCTTCAAGGGAATTTCCTCCCCACTGACTACCCAGGCGTGACGCCCAGACTGGTAACCTAACATCTTCGGGTTCTCTAAGACCCGGCTCACGAAGGTCGAAGACCGAGACAAGGTCAAGCGATGAGGTTAAATCAAGCTCGGAGAAGCTCGGTGCGATGAGTCCGTGCTTTAACGAAATTGGACCAAGCTCAACCGCGGCCGAAGTCTCGCGAGCAAGGGCATAAAACTCGTACGTCCTCAATGTCTCAAGGTCCCGCTCTAGCCGGTCGACTAAATAAGCTGCGTCGTATGAAATTGAGACACCCCCTCGAAGCTGCCACCAATCTCCCGAGGCGAGTACACCGACCTTAAGCGTCTCTGCGAGCTTCGCCAGTGGCTCACTCTTGATGCGCTCCAGCCAAAACTGCGAATCCGTTTCCAAGCTTAAGGTTGCTTCAAACCGGTAGGTATCGGGACCGGGAAGCCCCTCTTCGAGAAGGCTTAGCGGTGGAACGATTTCGTCAAAACCGCTCCCAGAAGACTCGCCCCAATCGTCACCGTCGGACTCGCCCCAATCGTCTGAGTCTTCAGAAGCGGCGGTCGAATCGGAGGGCCAGTCGTCAGACTCATCCCCCCAATCGTCTTCGGTCTCCGCGAAGGCTTGAGTGCAAAACACACTCAAAACAATCCCGAGTAACCTCAGACGCATCAGATTCCCTTTTCGAGGCCTCGTTGCGAGAAGAGGTCGCTTACCACCGAAGAATCATTGAGCTTGAGCCCGGAGTATTGCATCACTGTTTGGGACTCTCGTTTCTTCTTTCGTTTGGTTTCCGCGACAAGTTGGTGCGCAACCCAAACACCATCGATCTGCTTATACTCGTTGAATTGAATGAACTTAATCCGCTTACCCTGAATGACCCACGCCTTCAGACGCAGTGGTAAAAGCTTTGATTTACTCACCCAAGTCACGGTTTTCATATAACCGGTCTCACCACGGGTCTTATCGTCGACCGGGACCGACTCGATGACCCAGCACTCTTCACCGTTGACCATCTCACTCGCCTTCAACATCTTGTACCGATAGGACGCGACATTCGCCTTAGTCATGTCGGCGTAGGTGAAGTCGGTCCCCATGAAAGCCCCTGCTTTCTGATTCGAAACGATTCGAGTCGCCTTTTTAATACT
>JAYYQC010000179.1:0-8274 GCA_036128675.1 Myxococcota bacterium
GGACGCGTTGAGGGGTTTGGCTGAGAATGATGGCTGTGTAGATTTTCAAGAATGGATAGAAGCTGCGAGTCAGGCCATCGACGATGGATTCCTGCAAGAGTACGCTAGCGACGCAGCATTCGTAGAGAAAGGCTGCGCCCGGATTCGTTCCAGGCAAAAGAACCTCTATCCTTGGCGGACTCAAAATCTAGATGAGCACCGGCCGACCTATCTAGAAGGTGACGACGTCGACTTTCCAAGGCACGGGGACGACTAGTCAGCGTCAGCTTCAATCAATGTGACGTGAAAGCAATGATCAGCGACCTCAAAGCCGACATCACAGGAGATGTGGCTCCCCGGAAACCTTACGACATAGTCAATCCCTTGCGTAACAACCGGAAGACCGAGATGACAGATACCGTCGCGGGTTGATTTAAAGCTCCCCGACACGATGTTGGATATTTCACCGAGCGCATCTTCCAGGTCGTCTGAATCGATGCAGTCGGGGTCCTCCTCGAACATAATCGCTGCGATTTGAACACCGAGCTCGACGGGGACACTGATCGAGACAACACCTTTCCACGCACCGGTAATCTGAATGGTCGAGGTCAGGTAAGGCTGACCGCGGGATACGACCATCGCAGCGGGGTTGAGGATGGGGTCAAGTGCGAGCACCGTAGAGAACGCGTTGTTCACGATACTCTCAAGGGTATTGGTTAGTTCTTCACTCATGACTGCGACGTTATCACCATCCTCAAGGTCACGAAAATCACGAATTTCACATTTTAAGCCCGAAACGGCGTCTTCTTACCTTCGCTGCAGCCAGTCCCATGATCCCCAAAACCCAGGGCAGTGGCATCGGTGCCCCCTGACAGCCCTCTGCCGCTGACTTTACGTCGTAGCAGTAAGTGTCAGAGCCCAGCACTTCATCACCCGAGAGAGCACCATCACCATTCACATCGTAGCCGCTATCAACCTGTACGCCGCCGCCATCGCAATCGCCACCGGGGCTTAAGTCTGTAAAGTCCTGGATGAAACCGTCGTCATTTACGCTGTCACCTGCGTCGGTAGGGACATCGCCTCCGGTTGTTGCGCCAGAGTCCGAGCCACCGCTTCCCGCACCGTCGTCTACGGTCGAACCGCTGTCGTCAGGCGTAGTAGTGTCGTCAGGCCCGGTTGAACCGCCACCCGCATCTGGCTGCCCGCCGTTGCCGGGCACATCTGTGTCTCCGTTGTCGACGGTCTCACTCAGCCAGTCGTTATCCGCAACTTCAATCGGCAGGTATTCGGAGATCCAGTCAATATAGCGTGACACTCGAGCGTACACACCGGGGAACTGAGCGTTTGCGCACTCATAACCCCAGCTTACAACCCCCGAGAGAACCCACTCGCCGTTTGCATAAACCGCCAGGGGACCGCCGCTGTCGCCGTAACAGGAGTCTTGCTCGCCGTAGATATCACCAGCACAGATCATGTTTTGGCTCAGGACACCGTTGTAGCGCGACCGGCTATTGCACTCGTTGAAGTCCACCATTTCAACATCGACGCTTTGGAGCTGATTGGGGTATTGATAGCCTTGCGAATCCATCGCTCCCCAGCCCTGAACTCGGACCGTTGTCCCGCCCGGGATCAATGAACCCTCAACCTCATCGGTGATCAACCGAACAATAGGCTTGCTCGACGGCTCGCTGAGCTGGACCAATGCGATGTCGTTATCCGATGAGCGGCTGGAGTAGTTCGGGTGGCTCAGGATAGCTGAGACCTGAGTAATATCCGCTGACCCAGCTGCATTTTGCTGCTCCAACCCAACCCGCGCGACGATGTTCCGCGCGCTCATATTGGTCAGGCAGTGCGCAGCCGTCACAACAATCTCCGGGTGAATCAGTGCACCGCCGCAGAAATGATTACCTCTGCTGTCCGAAAGCGAAACAATCCACGGCCAAGCCTCCTCATTTGCATTAACGCCACCAATAATAGTGGAGGGCGAGGCATGCGCTGCTGCGCTTGCCGCGACGAGACTAACAACGAAGAGGAAGGAACGCGTGAAGACTTTCAATTCAAACTCCTACTGCTGGTGGGACCTTTAGGGTCGAAGTAGGAGTATGGCCACTCTGTGAGGAGGTGTCGTCTAAAAAGCTACGTTAGGAAGGTTCGAAAATCCGAAACACGTACGGCGCGGCGCGTAACCGACATGCACCTACATGACCATCTTGCCGGACTCGATATTCTTCACAACCGTCTTTGTCACTTTGATAAATTTACGTGACTTGAGGTCCATCGCGTAGACAGGTTCTTTAACCAACGAGATATCGAAACCTTCTTTTTTGAGGTCGCCCTTTCGGTGCTTGAAAGTGCCGGTGATCTCAAGTTGGGATTTCAGACGAATGAAACGAGGAACCGCGTACCCCGGCAGCTTATCAAGTACATGAGCCGCAAAGCCATCGAGGTCGAACTCCTTTACGTCGCATGAGAGAACCAACGAGGTCATTCCTGCTTTCCCGTCAGTACCTGGAATCGCGACACCGTAGGTCGTGGCTTCATCAACTTGCTCGAGACCATTACATACCTCATCGACCTCGGTCGTCGAAACGTTCTCACCCTTCCAGCGAAAGGTATCACCGAGGCGGTCGACAAACTGAGCGTGGCGGTAACCCATGTCTTTCAGGAGGTCTCCAGAGTTGAACCACATGTCGCCGTCCACAAAGACATCTCGGAAAATCTTTTTCTCACTTGCTTCTTTGTTGGTGTAGCCATCAAAAGGCGTCTTGGCGGTCACCTGACCAATTAAGAGACCAGTCTCGCCTCGCGCGACTTTGATAAAACGTCCATCACTGGCTCGAACCGGAGCCTCCGACTCGACGTCGGACTTCACGATAGCGTATGGAAGAGGGCAGAGACCAACCGTGCAATCGATGTTCAAGAGGTTGATGAAAGCAATATTACCTTCACTGGCACCATAAAATTCATAGACCTCATCAATGCCGAAGCGGTCCTTAAACGACTTCCAAACATCAGGGCGCATACCGTTTCCGACAACTTTAACAACCGGATTATCGGCGTCTCGTCCATCCGGAGCCTGATTCAGCAAGTAACGACAAAGCTCGCCGATGTAGCAAATTGCAACAGCATTAAATTTACGGGTGTCGTCCCAAAACTTACTGACACTAAACTTACGACGAAGTGCCATCGCTGCGCCTCCCGCCGATGCCGATGACCACGCTACCGTAAGCGCGTTGTTGTGATAGAGCGGCAGCGAGCAATAAATGGCTTCCCCGGGCTTAAGGTCCAGCGCGCAGTATCCAAAACCGGCGGACGCCTTTACCCAGCGAAAATGCGTCATGATGGATGCCTTAGGCAGACCAGTTGTTCCGGAGGTAAAGATATAGAAACAGGCGTCCTGAAGCCGAACATCTAGGGTAGAAGTTGGATTTTCAGCCGAGACCTTTTCTGTGAGCGACTCGAGGTCCTGAAACCCGGTTGGCGCTGAGGTTTTACCCGTGTCCGTAATAAAGTAGACCGGGACATCAGATTCTAGTTCTAGGTCACCGGCAACTTCATTGTACGCGTCTAAGAGTTCTTCACCAACGACCACAGCTTTTGGGTTGGTCACTTTGATACTATGTACGAGGGCATCTTTTCGCTGATTCGTATTGATCAGTGAGGCCACGGCCCCGATTTTCGCAAGTGCTCCGACAGTGACCAAGACCTCGGGCCGGTTCTCAAGGAGAATCGCGACAGCATCACCCTTGCGAAACCCACGGTCCCACAGGAAGTTCGCGTATCGATTAACCCAGGCATTAAAAGCCGAGTGAGAATAAGTACGATTCTCAAAGAGAACAGCTGGGTGCTGTGGGTAGAGCTCGGCATTTTTCTCAATATAGGTACCGATCGACAACGCTTCGGTTTTGTCGGTCTTCTTCAAATATTTGAGTCCGGTCAACACGGATGGCAGCTTCTTCACGACCATCTGAACACGTGACGTAACCTCTGGAATATCTTCAATGATTTGGCTTAATTGCATGCGTTTTCCCTCAACCCATAAGTGATAAGTCGGAGGCTAGTGAGACTAACGCATGGCGTCAAGCTAAAACATGACGCAGCCCGTCGGATTTAAGAGCAAGGGCCAAAGTCGTGTCGTTGGTTTCAGAACACAGCATCCGTAACGACGGGTTTACGAGAACATTACCGAATTCACAGATCACACGCTTGAATCCGGAACGCACTTTCACTAGGTGCCCTCGATACTATCAAGGATAATATCACGCATGGCCCTGAGTATTTTCGACCTATTCACCATCGGCATCGGCCCATCCAGCTCACATACAGTGGGCCCGATGCGCGCAGCACGCTTCTTCGCTAATCGCGTCTTGGCACACGAACGTTCTGCAAATGTATCGAGGGTTTCAGCCGAGCTATACGGCTCTCTGGGCCTGACTGGCCGAGGACACGGTACTGGAAAAGCGGTCCTCCTAGGTTGGCTTGGAGAGAGGCCCGACCAATGTGACCCAGACTCCGTGCCGGCAAAGCTCGCAGAGGCAGAGAAAACAGAATCGTTCCTCCTAGGCGGAAGACACGCCGTTACCTTCAGTCCAAAGCGTGACATCATCTACAACCGTCGTTCGCGTTTACCATTCCATGCCAACGGCATGATCCTCAAGGCATTCTGCGGCGACTCAGTGCTCGAGGAGCGGACCTACTATTCGGTCGGCGGAGGGTTTATAGTTGACCAAGACGCGCTTGAGGCCGAGCGCATAAGGCTCGAGAACCCAGCGCTTCCTTACCACTTTCGCACCGGCAAAACGCTTCTCGACCTCTGTAGGGAACACGCGCAGCGGATCAGCGATATCATGTTGGCCAACGAACTCAGCCTTCGAACGCGCGAGGAGTTCGACCGAGGCTTAGAAGAGCGATGGAGCGCTATGCAGAGCTGTGTAGAGCGCGGATTACGTATGGAAGGTGAGTTGCCTGGCGGCCTTCACGTAAAGCGACGGGCCAAGGAGCTACACGAAAAGCTTATTTCGCGACCCGAACATTTGATGCGCGACCCACTCGCCGTGATGGACTGGGTCAATCTCTATGCACTCGCGGTAAATGAAGAGAACGCAGCGGGTGGGAGAGTCGTCACCGCGCCAACCAACGGGGCGGCCGGCATTATTCCCGCGGTACTCCACTATTACGAGCGCTTTGTGCCGGGCTCTACCGACGATGGCGTCCAGCGATTCTTATTGGCAGCTGGAGCAATCGGCATGCTTTACAAAGAGAATGCTTCGATTAGCGGCGCGGAAGTAGGGTGCCAAGGGGAGGTCGGTGTTGCCTGCTCAATGGCTGCGGCCGGGCTCACGGAAGCCATGGGTGGAACGCCCGAACAGGTTGAGAATGCAGCGGAGATTGGCATGGAGCACAATCTCGGTCTGACCTGTGACCCCATCGGCGGCCTCGTTCAAATCCCATGCATTGAACGGAATGCGATGGGTGCAATGAAGGCGATCAATGCATCGCGGATGGCATTACGTGGCGACGGGCAACATTATGTATCCCTCGACAAGGTTATCCGTACCATGAAGCAGACCGGTGCAGATATGAGGACAAAATACAAAGAAACCTCACGGGGCGGTCTCGCGGTAAACATTATCGAGTGCTGAATCCACCCCCCGAGCAAGTCCTTTTCTTGGCCAATCCCATCAGCCTATAGTGACGCATGGCTGGAGCAATTGAATGAGCGTTGTTGTCGTTATCACCCAGGAAAGTGAAGTTTACCCCTTCATTCGTTGGGGTTCTCGATTTGCAATCGCACTTGGCGAGCCACTCCTTGTCCAAATCGTTAGCCGCACTTTGAACGACGCAGATCCGGTGAGGATCCCCCATGAAGAAGAGGACGCGGATCCCTTAGTTGAATCAGGTCGAATCGCGCTTCTCGAAACAGACTCCAATGGCCATTTATTCAAAGCGGGCTTTCCATTAACTCTGGATGAATGCCTCTACCCAGAGGGAAAACGAGAGCAAGAGTGGCGAGCTAGCCTCGTACTTTGCGGAAAACCTCATCAGCGCCGCGGACACACCCCTGATTCGGTCATTCTATCAAGAGAACTCATTGAGTCTGCTCCCTGCGACGTACTTTTGCTACGGGCGAGCCCACATAGCGGCAGCCAAGTCGATAACATCATGGTTGCCGCATCAGGCGGCCCGCATGCAAGAGAGGCACTTAAGCATGCGAATCGGCTTGCAGCAGACACCAATGCACGTGTGAGAGCACTCTATGTCCAACGTCATTCCGGCGAAGATGCCGTGGCGGTTGGTCGATCCATCTTGGACAAAGAATTGAGCAAGGCTGGCTTAGAGCATGAGACTCGAATCGATTTGGAGGTCCTACTTCGAGACTCAATTCACCAGGGTATCGCCGATGCTACCGACGCCGACACAGATCTCATTTTGGTAGGTTCCTCAAATCGGAACTTCATACGAAGGGTACTCTTCGGAACTCTCCCTGATTCCGTTTTCCGTGAAAACCAAGATACCGCAGTTGGCGTTATCAGAGCCGCACCCGAGCGCTCACAATTGGTGCAGCGTTTCTTGGTAAGACTCTTCAATCAGTATGTCCCTCAACTTGACCGCAAGGACCGCATTCAGCTCTTTCGGGGACTTCAGATCGGTTCTGTCGCAGGAATGGACTTCATAACCCTCATCGCACTCTCTACCGCCATCGCCGCTCTTGGGCTCATTCAAAACTCAGCCGCAGTCGTCATCGGTGCTATGCTCGTAGCGCCTCTGATGACACCAATGCTCGGCGCGGGCCTCGGACTGCTTCAGGGTAATATTCTATTGGTTCGAGAGGCGATAACATCCATTGTGCTCGGGTTTTCAATTAGCCTTGGCATTGGTATCTCATTCGGATTTTTAACGCCCGGTCTGGTCGAACTAACCCCTGAACTCCAGGCACGCTGTGGTCCGAATATCTTGGATCTCTTTATTGCGCTTTTTTCGGGCATTGCCGCGGCCTACGCATTAGCGAGACCTGGGCTCCTAGGCGCACTTCCCGGCGTTGCGATTGCCGCCGCTTTGGTTCCACCCATCGCGACCACTGGCATTGCACTCTCGATTGGCGCGGTCGTCGAAGCAACTTTAGCGGCAACACTCTTCGGTACAAACCTCGTCGCAATTATCCTAAGCTCGGCCGCGACATTTTTCGTGCTAGGTGTTCGCGGCGATAGCCAACATAGCCCAATTCAGAGATGGGTGAGGCGCACGATGCTAAGCTTGGCGATTCTGACAGCTTGTCTGGCTGTGCCCCTTGGGATTTCGCTGGTAAGCGACCCAAATGCGCTTGGAAATAACCTCCGAGCAACGCTTCAAGAGGAGCTTTCGGATTATCCTGGAGTACGTATTGGCGACCTCGCCACAAACCAAGGGCGAGAGCTACCTCTCATCGAAGTAGAGCTCTTCGGGCCACAGAACCTAAATACCGAAATCGCCCGGCGACTCAGCGATGCGGTCAAAACCTATCTTGGTACACCCTGTGATGTCCGGATTATCATGCATCAAGAGTGGCGCTCTAAACCAGAATAGCCAACAACGAAGACGGCGGGATAAACCGATTTATGTATAAATTCTGCCTACTGACAACGGAGTAACCCCGATTCAAATAAGACGACAAGCTCGGGTGAGAAGCCGTCGATGCATCTCAACGGCAGGATAGGAAGCCTCATGCCTTAGCAACAATGCAGCGCCATCAGCACCGGCGACACTTCAAGCAAGAGCGAATGCGTACGGGCGCATGGACCAACCGTCCGAGCCGCAGAAACAAATCAACCTTGCCGCACAACGAAGACCAATCGACCAGATGATCACCACAACGACCAACGATGCTGAACCGAACGCATGCGAAAACCTACGATGGGCTCTGTGAAACTCTACGCGTTTAAGCCCCCGAAATTCAGCAAGGCCGCAAAAGGGCTTAGCGACTGAGCAGCATTCCCATAAAATCACTCAAGCAACTCGAGGCCGAAGACCAATACCGAACGACCACCGGCGCTTTCCACAGAGACATCATGAATCCTCAAAAGGCTCTTAGCTTATCAACGAGAACCGGCTATGAACTTTAAACGCTCCAATCAAAAACCCGGAGCTGCGAAGGGGGCTCTGCAGTGGCGCTGGAAACCTGAGCATCATGAGCTGGCCGAACTTAACCATCTCAAAAGACGACCAGACTCTAAGCAGTTGAAAACAAAGCAAATCCACTAAAAATACCCCGCAAACTGGTTTTACATAATGTATATTATCTGCCACGAAAATTGGAGG
>JAYYQC010000180.1:0-9653 GCA_036128675.1 Myxococcota bacterium
GCGCTCTTCTTCTCACCTGCATTCGAGCCGTTCGTGAGACGAACCAAGATCCGGCTCGCCTTAATCTGCTCTTTCTCAACGAACCGCGCTTTGTTGTCGTCAAAGTATTTCTGAACCTCGGCGTCGGGAACCTCGATGCTTCCGCTAAGTTTCTCGACCACCATGTCCCGGAGCATGTTGCGCTTCAGGTCGGTTTTCATGAGTTCGATCGTATTATTCGAACGCTTTAGGTAATCTTGGAAGGCACTCTCGGTTCGAAAGCGCTGCTTGTGCTCTGTGAATTTCTGTTCGACGTCTTGTTCACTTACGACGACGCTCAGCTCCCCAGCTTTCGCGCGAATCACTGCATCATCGATAAGACGGCGCAGAACACTCTCTTTGATGCGTTGCTCGATGCCCGGTGGAAGCTTTTGCCCCTTGCCTTTGTAGCGGGCCATGTTTCGCTCAACTGCGGTATCAAAACTTGATTTTGTGATACCCTCTCCGTTGACCTTTGCAACAAGCTCTTCGGCAGGTGCGTTGTTTGCAGCGTTCTGGCAACCAAAGGCCATTAACAGTCCCAATGCTAGGACTAAACCGCGAATCTTCATTCTCTAGTCTCCCCGTGCGTTCACCCACAAGCGGGCACAACGTTTCACATGATCATCTGATGTCGGAGGTATAGGCCCGCTAACGCCCCGTGGTCAAGATTGCATGCAACCTCCTTTCAATGCGTTGACAAAGTTATTGAGCAAATATAACGCGACCGACTGGTCAGCATATCTAAGGGGAGAAAGTTGATGCGTTACGTCGGACAGTTTCTACTACTTCTGTCAGTTGCTTGCGGGGGCCAAGTCATCCTCGACAACGGCCAGCCAGCCGATTCTACAAATTCATCAGACCCAAGCGATACGACTGACCCTACCGACGCGACAGAGCAGAGCGATACTACCGACGCAACCGACGCGACGGACTCAAGCGATACGACGGACTCAAGCGATACGACTGACCCAAGCGATACGACCGACGCGACAGACGCGACAGACGCGACAGAACAGAGCGATGCAACCGACCCCACAGACGCGACTGAACCAAGCGATACGACCGACGCCACCGACGCTACAGAGCAGAGCGATGCAACCGACCCCACCGACGCTACAGAGCAGAGTGATGCAACCGATCCCACCGACGCTACAGAGCAGAGCGATGCAACCGATCCCACCGACGCTACAGAACAGAGCGGTGAAATCGACCCCACTGAAGACGAGCGTGCACCTGGCACACTTACCTTTAATTGGCTCGAGAATTACCCTGTAAAGCTCTTGCGTGTTGTGCGGTCGATACAATCCGACCAGTTTGTGAGCATCAGCACGCCGAACGCTCAAGGCGATAGTTTCATTTTCATTCACTCGTTATCAGTAAGTGAGAACCAGCACAGCGTCTCGACCAATTCGATGACGGTAGAAGATACACAACTACATGACTTGATAAGTCATGGGGCTTCTCTCTGGTTGGTCGGGAGCGTAGGAGAGACCGGTGTTTTGTGGGCAATGGTCGAAGGAGAAGACGATGTAGAGCTCATCTCCCAGACTGCAGCGCCCTATGGGAAATTCATCGCGGTCACGTCGTTCGCCGATGAACTGTTCTTGCTCGAGCGCAGCCCCGGAAATGGTGCGTGGATCCATCGGGTTTATAGATTTGATTCGGGTTCAATGGTTCTTGAGCAGTTTGGTTCTCCTCACGTCTCCTCAGTGGGATGCGATGATATGGCAGTGTTCTATGACCCCTACTCTGAGATTCTGAAACCAGTGCTTGCCTGCGGTAATAATGGAGGTGAAATCGCAATTTGGGATGAGTCTCTGAATGCCTGGAGCCGAACAACCAATGTGGGAAACAGCTCGCGAATCGAAGCCGCACCAAATGGCGAAACCGGGTTCTTTGTTCAGTGGTCAGGTCGAAAGGTCACCCCGATGCAGGTGGGTGTTCAACCAGGTGATAGTTCCGAGGGAGCTGGATTTGCGACCCGTGGGATTTATGGTGGTGCCTATTCCCCTGGTGGCTACCGAGCTTTGATCGTTGGACGCAGCAGCAATGGCCAAGCAAGCGTACTCGAATGGTCGACCGACGAGCCGTCGTGCACGGACTATCAACGGTGTCCGTGGTTAGACGTCTCGTTTGCTGGTTTCGATGCAGCCCCTTACAACGCCTCAACAAACACATACCTCATGGATGTCGCTTGGGCTTCGAGCGGCAGGTGGGGTTTAATCGTCGGTGGTGAAAGTGCTTATAATGTGAACAGAGGCCTCTTAGTGCGCTTTAGCTTAGACCCTTAGTCTTCGTCCGAGGCCTCAGGGGCTTCATCGCCTTATTCGTCACTCTCATCGACGCCTTCGTCTGACTCACCATCGACCTCTCCCGCACTATCACTGGCGAGGTCTCCTGCCTCGGCAAAGCTGAACTCAGTCCCCTCATCAAAGAGTTCCGGTTCGATGCCTTCAATTGCCCCGATGAGTTGCATTTCCCCAGGCTTCATCCCAGGTTCTAAGGTTGCAATGAGGCGATCATCAACTTCGTCCACCCGGTCAATCATAATCCGAACCAAGGTGTCATCACGAAAACCCCAAACCCACCGGTCATCTCCGTCATCCAAGAGCAAAATATCGTCGGTAAGTTCTAGTGTGGTAGGACCAAGTTCGCCAACAAGCGCACAGTCATCAGGACTTAAGCTGCGCCCATTGGCACCCACAGCAACAATGATGCTTACCAGCGCACGCTTACCCCGACGTTTAACGCTTGCTCGAAACCCCTCGGTCACAGCGGCTCCAATTTGAACCAGTGGCAGCTCTGCAACATCATCCACATTCGCTGACTTCATCATGAATTGGATCTCTAGGCTCCCACCATCCTCAAGTAAGACCAGCTTTTGTCCCTTTTTGACCTTCTGACCTTCACTCGCGTTAATCTGCATAACTGTTCCACTGGATAAGCTTGTCACTTTGTAAGCCGCCAGGCTTGCCTCAATCTTATCGAGTTTCTTCTGATTCTGCAGTACCTTCTTACGTAAAGACTTTAACTTCCGCGTCGAAGCTTTACTCTCTTTCTGCAAACGTTTTCGCTTCTTTGTAATCTGCCGCTGCTCAGCCTTCAGTTTCTTCTTTTCACCTGCTGATTCAGCTTCGGAGAGCTCGTCAGCAATGTCCTCTAATTGGCGCCCAAATTCATCGAGGGACTCATTTTGCTCATTTAACTTGAGTTCTTCCGCCTGCAATTTTGCCTGAACCTTGACTGCGGCTTTTCGCGTCTTCTCAAGCTTTTTACCGAGTGCCGCTGGTGCTTTTAGACGCACCAAAACTTCACCCGGTCGGATGCGGTCACCCTCTTGAACATTGACGAGGTCAACAACTCCGCGTGTCGCAGCAGTTCGCCATTCATTCTTGACCTGTCCCACTTTAGTAGCTCGGGCATCGAGTAAATCGATATCTCGCATAAATTCGGTATCGACAACCTCAACCACAACGCCCCTAAATAAATCGCGAAAGACAAATAAGCCGCCACCGACAAGCCCCACTACGAAGACGGTCACCAGGACAGTGAAGAAGAGCTTCCGCTTTGCCAGGCCGCTATTCTTTGCGTCGCTGTTCCGAGCTACTGACTGAAAGCTATCTCGCTCAGACTCTTCCAAATGCCGTTCGATATCATCAGCGTCATTGTCAAAATCATCAAACCCATCGAAGGGTTCAAAATCGTCATCGATTGCATTCTCTTCATCATCAAAATCGTCGTCGAGATCATCAACGTCAGGAAGCTTAGCCTCTTCGATGGGAACCTCATCGGGTTGTTCCTCATCGCCAAAAGCCTTCTCTGCAGAATCTCCCTGCAACATCTCTTTGACCTTTGCAGCAGCTTCCACGGGGTCAACATCAGATTCTGACTCAGGCTTGGGGGTAGCTTCGGGCTCAGGCGCGGGTTCAGGCGCGGGTTCAGCTTCGGGCTCAGCGTCGGGCTCAGCGTCGGGCTCAGCGTCGGGCTCGGCGTCGGGCTCAGGCGCGGGCTCGGCGTCGGGCTCAGGCGCGGGCTCTGCGTCGGGCTCAGGCGCGGGCTCGGCGTCGGGCTCAGGCGCGGGCTCAGCGTCGGGCTCAGGCGCGGGTGCGGCTTCAGCCATTTCCTCAATCGACACAGAACCATCCGGTGCGCCCTCAGGTAAGGGCACTGGCCCATCGGCGCCTGGCCCTGCGGCCTCACGGGCTAATTTCACTGCTTCGGTCGGTGCGACGGGTAACTCAAGGAAATCGGTTCCGCCGCGACTTACCGCAGCCGAAGTATTCTTGATTCCCTCGCTCCCATCCCCCGTGAAATAGGTCTTTACCTCGGCAGATTCAGGATCCATCTGAATCACGCTCAAAGCGTCGAGGGCACCGGTGGCCTTCAGGCTCAGAAAGAGGATGTCGGACTTTGTCGCTGGAAACCACTCGACGAGATCATCGGAGTTGGTTGATTGGTATACCAAATAGCCCGCGGACGAGAGCGCTTGAACAACTTCACCAAGCGTATTCTCGGAATCATTCAGCACTAACAGAGGCTTCGCCATTTCCTAACCCAGTTCTCCTTTACTTGGCGTCATTCTAGGCTAGGCATCGCAATTCCTCAAAAAGCCCGCATAATTCGAATCAGGCAAAGCAGGTGACCTTAAAACACTCCTATGATAACGCATCGCGCAACGGAGGATTGTTATGACCCGTGTACATAACTTCAGCGCTGGGCCCGCCGGTCTCCCCGAAGCGGTCATCCAAGAGCTCGGTCCACACCTTATCGAGTTCTCTGATGCGGGTGCAGGCATCATGGAAATCTCTCACCGCAGTAAACAATTTGATGAAGTGATTCAGTCGACCGAGGCGAGCCTAAGGCGGCTCCTTGCAATTCCCGACGACTATGAAGTTCTTTTCCTCCAAGGAGGAGCGAGCCTACAGTTCACGATGGCAGCAATGAATCTTGGTTCTACGCTCGACCCAATTGGCTATATTCTTAGCGGGCATTGGGCAAACCGCGCTCACATCGAGGCGACACGTCTCGGTCAATCGGCGCCGATCCTCTGGGATGGCAAGTCGAGCGACTACCAGACACTTCCCGATGCTAATACGCCGGAACTGTCACGGGTTGGAACCCGATGGGTTCACTACACCAGCAACAACACGATCTACGGTAGTCAGTTCCACGAGCCCCCGTCAGACTCCAATCAGCTCGTAGCAGATATGTCTTCAGATATCGCGTCGCGCCCGATAGATATTGCAAGACACGCGGTGATTTATGCTGGCGCTCAAAAGAATCTGGGTCCAAGCGGGGTTACGCTTGTGATTCTTTCTCCTGATGCCATTGCAGCAAGTCGAGCCAAATCCGGGCTTCCAAGTATGCTCAATTACGCCCTCCAGACAGACAAGAAGTCGATGTTCAATACGCCGAATACGTTTGGAATCTTCGCCTTAAGCCTCGTGTTAAACTGGATAGAAACCCAAGGTGGCATCTCTGAAATTGCGAAACGCAATCGGCTTAAAGCCTCGAAGCTCTACGCCGAACTCGACGCGAGTGCTTTCTGGCGACCGCAGATCGAAACTAAAGCGCGTTCGCTGATGAATGTCACCTGGCGAATCGCGGATGAAGCGTTGGAGAGCACTTTTGTAAAAGATGCCCAAATTCAGGGGCTTGTGGGACTCAAAGGGCACCGCAGCGTCGGTGGTCTACGTGCAAGTATCTACAACGCCTGCCCCGCCGAGAGCGTTGATGCCCTCATCAGCTTCATGAAGAGCTTCGAAAAGCGCTACGGCTAAAAGTCGACCGAGGTAAAGACCTCGTCAGGACTAGACAAAGCGGCAAGAGTACCCCATTCGTAAGTTGTCGGGTATACTCAGCGACTCAGGACCGATGACCAACGAGGAGAGGACACCACATGTCAGTCATGGCGCTTGCGATTGGAGGATGCGTTGTCGCACTCGGTGCTTTGATACTCGGGAGACTCGCAGCATCCCCCATCGAACGGGCGTTGGCCAAAGCTTCAGAAACTAAAGACGCCTCACCAGTCCTCGAGGCTATCAACGCACTAAAGCCAGAACAGAGGCTGGGGGCCTACAACCGAACTATCCGTAGATTCTGGGCCGCCTATGAGCGTGACTTAGCGATGCCACTGATTAGGCACCTTGCGATGGAATTTCCCGACCAGCTCATTGCTCAATACTGGTTAGACCGTGCCCGAAGCGCTGAACCCGAGTTAACAGACCAATATCTCGGCCAAGACTTTCTGATCCGGTACTTCAAACCAAAGCTCGCGGCACAATGTGGCGGCGGTGGCTGAAGCACTTAATCAATGGCCGGTCGGTCATTCGAATACCAGACGACGAAACGCTCAACGAGGAACTCAAAACACTTGTTGCGCGGAGCTGTACGCAATTTGAGGCGCTAGTCTTGCAAGCCCTGAAAGCGATTAATCCAGTCTGAGAGTTCTTCGTCGAGGTGGAGTCGTTGCTCAGGGGTCAGCTCTCTTAGAATCTGATCATAGAGAGGAATCCAGCCCGCGTTGCGCTCTGAGCGGGTTTCCGGAGATGGAATGAGCCAGCGCTGCATATGCTCGAAGCAACGCGGCAAAGTCATACCTTGCTCAAGCTCCGCGACGAATCTATCCCACTCTTCTCGCCCCTTGCTGCTGCGTTTGGAGCTCGAGTCGACAGCTTTCTCAAAAGTGCTGCGCCAGCGCGGCCTTTGTCCCTTTTCGATATCCCCGACCCAGTCTTCAATGAATGACTCAAATCGCTCCCAGCGCCGCTCGCGTTCTTCTTCTTTGGTTCCGCCTTGCTTAGCCTTACGTTCTTCTTGGGCTTCCCTATCGAGCTTTCGAAGTTCGGCGACTTCTTCTGCCGTGTATTCACTCATGGGCAGGCAGACTATTTCAGCCAACGGCAGCAGGGTATCGGTGATGAGCGATTGTATATCCGGCATTAACCATCGGTCTGTTGAACGCAGAGTAGGAGCACGCACTTCGGAGCGCCAACCCTCGACTGTTGTGATATAACTCGCAAGCATCTTCGCGCGATGCCATTCGAAATAACGCTCAAGGTCCTTATCGAGCTGCTCTTCAGCCCGCTCCGAAAGCGGTAGTCGCTTTTCCAGTTCCCGTCCAACCAGATATGGGCCAGCCTCGTACCCTCAAGAAAATGCAGTCGAACACCCTACAGTTCCCCAAAGCAGAACCGGGATAAAGATGGCTTTCATCAGCGAACCGTGCTGAACAACTTTCAATCTGTGCCCCACGAACCTCATGAACAGAGCGATAGTTAAATTAGGGAATCGGCGCAATGCCTCAGGGCCAACTCGCTCTGCCCGTTTAACGGCCGAGGCCATCTCGAATCAAACGCTCTTGGCTTCACGGTCGATCTGCCCGACCCTCCCACAATTATCATGGAAATCGACGTCCCCTTTAACGCATAGCGAGTTTGCTGCAGTTTCCCTAGTTGCAGTATCCTGGGGGAGTATGAGTGATGTTGAAAGTAAAACCGACGCGCAGTGGGAAAAACTCGCACACAGCTGGGTGCATGCGTTTATCACGGCGACTAAAACCTCTCGACTCTATGGCCGCGAACACCCGGCTCTCAGCGATGCATTGGAAAAAATCATTCAGGTATCAACCCCAATCTGGGAGAGCTACGGAACAGTCAAACTGGAGATTCGAGCTGAAGTGCTGAGGGTCCTCAATATTACGACCAACCACTTCAGCAAACCTCAAGACAATCCGTTTTTTCCTCTCCTCCTCGACCATATCGGAGGACTGCAAATCACCACCGGCATGGATAAGTCTGAGTTGAATGAATTTTTTGAAATTCTTTATAAACCGGTGAAGGAGTTTGATGAAAACTCAGTAGGTACTCTCCTGTGGGAAGCGAATCTACCTCATATCGAAATCGTACGTCTTCCAGAGCTTCTTACTTCAAATCAGGCGGAAGCAGATGAAGATGGCGAAGCGGTCATCGATGACCTGATTGCCGCAGCGCTTCGAGATAATATTGACACCGAGGCCCCGGTCCAGCCTTGGCGAACAACCGTTCGTCTCGACTCTCTCTCCGCCGACCAAGCGGCTGAGCTAAGGGATTTAGAAAAACCAACAGATATTACGTCGCAATTTCGCTCACTCGACCACCGTGAACGCTCACGTGAACGTGTACAAAAAGCTCTCACTCAGCCACACCTTGGAAACGACCCAGCCTTCGCCCAAGCGGTGGTAGCCTCCGTCGCAGAAAATGCGACAGTCAGTGATATACTTGCCGCACGTGAAGCACTCTTAGCCTTGGGTGTCGACAGCCTGGAGAAATCGACCCCCACTCAAGCCAAACAATACTTTGACCAGGCCACGAAACTTCTGACCAGAATGGACCCAAGTGCGGCCACGGCTCCTCCTAACGAACTGACCGAATCGCTGGGGAAAGCTTTCGCTATTTCACTGGCAAAAGCCGAAGGCCAACTCCCTGAACTCCAATACCTCTGGGAGAAAATTCCGGATAAGAGCCAAGAGATCTGCATCAAACGCCTCGCGAATCAACGCTACCCTCAGCCCGTAAAGACATTACGAGCAATCGCGAAATCGTGTAAACCAGATACACGTCAGATGCTTCTCTACTCTACGTACGAGACGACACCCGAAGTTGCGGGCCATATGCTCCTCTTCGCCGCGGGGGTCCTCGGAACAGATGCCAATCAGGCACTCTCCCATGCTTTGCAACATACCAATGGACAGATCAGGGTTGTCGCATTTCGAATGCTCGCCCGAACCAATGCCGGACATGCGGTGGCCATGGCCAGAAAGTTGCTTGTCGACGACGAACCTGCCCTTCGTAAAGATGCCAGATTACTACTTAAGCAAACAAAAGACCCTGTCATTGCCGACCAAATTCCGAAACTCTACAAGACTACCCATTTCAAGAATTGGCAGAGTGAAGAAAAATTTGAGTTCCTTATTTGGGCCATCCAAATTATGGGTCCCAAAGGCTCGACCTTTGTCGGCACTATTGGAAACAGTGCCGGACTCTTTGCAAGTCAGGCTGACCGAGACATAGCAATCTTGGCTGTTCGAGCTCTTGCAGCAATTGGAGGTCCTAATGAGGAGCCTTACCTTCAAAAGATTAAGAAAAATATGACCGCACATGCTTCGGTTAAAAAGGTCGCTAAAGATGCACTCGCCAAGCTAGGTAAGGGTTAAAACAATGACCGCGACACTTGAGCCAATAATGACCGAGTTCGCCAACCAATGGTTTGTAGGGCTCCGTGTTGCGCTGACCCACGGTGTAAGTAACAAAGCTTTCGATACCCCCCTCACTAAATTTATGGATGCGGCAAATACGCTCTATCAAGAAGAAGACCGAGCTCAATTTAGACTTGCTGGTCATCTTGTCTACATCAACGATGTGCCATTAAAGCTAACCAGCGGACTACATGATCACATCCAAAAAATTGGTCCTAAATTGGATAAGCTCGAAGCTACAGAGCTAACAATTACCAAAGTCTGCACCGAAGATACCACCCGAGAACTCTTCATTCGCATGGCCGAAGCTATAACCAATGTCGACAAACCCGACGCACCGGACTTTGAGCCGCCCGAGGGTTTTAAGGTTCTCAACTGCACGATTACGGAGGACGAA
>JAYYQC010000181.1:0-10424 GCA_036128675.1 Myxococcota bacterium
GCCGAAGCTATTCTTGAGGCGATTCAAACCCACGCCAAACGATGGGCACCTCTAATCCGAGGTCCCGGACTTGAGCGCCAGCTCGCCGATGAAATCGAATACTTTATCGTTAAGGAGCTGAAGCTTCCTAAAAGCTCATACAAGCGCCTCGGTGATAATGTCTGTGTTCAACTTGGTAAACCCGGGAATGTGCACATCGCAGTCGTGGCGCACTTGGATGCTCGGCTAGACCAAGGCGCTCCGCTCGCAGTGACGGCAGAAGGTCTTTCTGGGGCTGGAGCCTCGGATGTGTTGGCACCACTTACAATGATGTCACTTTGGCTCGAACAGGTCCATGGGAAGAATTACGACTTCCAAGTTTCGATGCTCTGGCTCGCCGGCGAGCATCTGCACTTCAAAGATCACGGCGTAGAATATGTGATGCAGCAACTCAAGCACTTCGAAAGTATAGACTTCGCGCTTATTGTTGCCCCTACCAATAACCAGCTCGCACTTGGTTCGCTCGGCTCTATCGATACGAGTATCCACTTTGAGGGATCGCCTTCAATTACCGCCGTGCCTTGGCAAGGTCGAGATGCCATTCAAATGGCGACACCTGTACTGCAGACAGTCGCAGATTGGCCTAGTAGGATGGCTGAACATAAAGGGCTCCATTTCCACGAAGGTCTCTGTGTTACCATGATGCGTGGGGGGCAGGCCCCCAATCTAGTCCCGCAGAGCGCAGAACTGCGACTCAATGCCAGGGTCGCGCCATCTCATGAGGCTGAAGATGCGATCGAGCAAATGCTTACCCAGCTTGAAAGCGCGGTTGCTCCCTACCCTCTCACTGTGCACGATGTACGCCCGCCTTCCAGCTTTGATGCAAGCCATCCGGTGATTCGGCACATCGAAGAATATGCACATACCAACGTTGTCGCGTTTCATGGTTCGTCAGTCGCAGCGCATTTCGAGCGTGAAAATATCGCAACTGCTCATTTCGGCCCGGGCGATCCGAGTCATTCCGGGACCCACGATGCACGGGTGCGCTTTGATGAAATTCTTCACGCATTGGTGACACTACGAGAGCTTATCGAAATCCCGCTCGAGGGACTCGAGGAATCCGCTTAAGGTCGTTCAATGTCAGATAACCAAGCGACTCAACTACCGCGTCTTCACTTCATCACCGACACGCAATGCCAAAATCGTTGGAGTGATCTCCAACTGGCGACAGCCGTTCTCGAAGGCGGCGGAGAATTGATTCAATACCGCGATAAGTTCGAGGGCAGTACACGCACACGGCTTGAGAGAGCTCAGGAGCTTGCCCAAGTTTGTCAGCAACATGGTGCGACCCTGATCATCAATGACCGCGCCGATATCGCGAAGTGCACCAATGGAGCCGGACTTCATCTTGGGCCAACCGATCTTTCCATCACAAACGCAAGACAGGTTATCGGGTCGACCCCGGTTATTGGGGCGACTATCAATCACGCGAACCACGCCAGAGCTCTGGTGGACACCCCTCCTAACTACGTCGGGATCGGTCCGTTTAGAGCCACCTCTAACAAGGAGGCGGCAACCTACAGTCTAGGGCTTCAAGGAATGCAGGCACTCCTCAGCGAGACGCAAACCATCTTGGGGAGAGATATCCCCGCCATCGCAATTGGTGGAATTCGCCTCGAGGATGTCGCACCTTTAATAAGTATTGGTTTTCATGGTGTTGCTGTGATTGGTGCAATCGCGAAGGCAGAATGTCCAACAACTGCAACCCGTGCATTCCTAGAGACAATCTCGAAGGCGCTTGAGGTGGATTGAGATGGCGATTCAGAGGCTTGCAATTATTGGTGACGGGATCATCGGTACGGCGCTAGCCTTTGAAGCCAGTTCGCGAGGTCTCGAGGTTTCTCGGTTCTCTCGCTCATCCAATGGCCCCGCGAGTATCGCTGCCGGTGGAATGTTGACGCCGGCGATGGAAGCGGACCTTACCAGTCCTGCACTCTTTGAACTCGCTCGTCTAAGCCGCGAGCTCTATCCTACGTGGATCGATAAACTTGAAAAAGTGAGCGGGCTCAAGACCGGATATCGGCAAAGCGGAACTCTTGAAGTTGCTCTACACCGTGACCATCTCTCCGAGCTTGAGCAGCTGGAATCGCATCAAGCTCGACTCGGCTTTTCAACCAAGCGGCTTTCGGCTTCCGAGGTCCTGGAACGAGAGCCACAGCTGACTCACCGGGTTCAGGGCGCATTGCTTGCGGAGAATGATCACTGCGTCGAACCACGTCGCCTTCTTCACGCACTCGAGTCCGCTCTACAAAACGATGGCGTCGAAAAATTTCATGTCGACTCCCTCGACCTTCAAGCGCAAGAAGCAAAACTTCGCTTCACCATGGATGGAGCCTTGCACGACGTGGGCTTCGATCACGTGATAGTCGCATCGGGTGCCCGGGCCCAAGCTTTATTGCCCGACACCGTGCCTAACCTTCGTCCAGTAAAGGGCCAATACATTCGCGTGCGAAGCCATAAGACACTTTCAAGTGTCGTGCGAACGCCCGATGTTTATTTGATCCCTCGCCTCGACAACGAGATTTATATCGGCGCCAGCCAGGAGGAAGTCGGCTTTCAAGATGGAACGACCCTCGGAGAGATTATGGATTTACTCACCGATGCTTGGCGTACTCTTCCGATCCTCTACGATGCCGAAATTATCGAGACTGGCTTTGGGTACCGACCAGCCCTAGACCACGGAAACCCCTGCTTAGGGCGGATTCCGGACACCCAAGCATCGCTGGCAATCGGTCACTTTCGCCATGGCGTATTGCTGGCACCGGCCTCTGCTAAAGTACTACTCGATGAACTTCTTGAGCCTGACTCGGAGTTTGATATGAGCCCCTTTGCGCTAAGCTAAGGAGCACGAGCATGCGTCTCACCGTCAACGGCAAGCCTTTAGATGGACAGCCTCAATGGAAACTCACCGAGCTTCTTCTCGAAGTGTCCGGACAGCCAGAACCCGATGGCACCGCGGTAGCCATCAACGAGGAAGTCGTGCCACGCGGTCAGTGGGCGAAGACCGAATTAAATGACGGTGACCGAATCGAGATACTTGGTGCAGTAAGTGGAGGCTAAAGTGAGCGAAGATCGTAAAGAAGATATACTTCAGATTGGTGAGCACCGTTTCACGTCCAGGCTTCTTCTGGGAACTGCGGCCTATCCAGACCGACAAACGCTTTTCGATTGCCTGCAGCAGAGTGGGACCCAGTTAGTCACCGTCAGCCTGCGTCGCGTTAGCGTGAGTAGCCCTGGTACCGAGAGTCTTTATGAGGCCTTGACCAAGCGAGGCTACAGCCTACTTCCCAATACCGCAGGCTGCTTTACCGCACGCGAAGCTATCCTCACCGCAAAAATGGCACGTGAGGCGCTCGGAGTATCGCTACTCAAACTCGAAGTCATCAACGATGAAGAGACTCTATTGCCTGAGCCATTCGAACTCGTCGAAGCTGCAAAAACTTTAGTCAACGACGGTTTTACCGTACTGCCGTATACCAATGACGATCCCATTTTAGCACAGCGCCTCGAAGATGTAGGCTGCGCAGCGATTATGCCACTCGCAGCACCCATCGGTACCGGCCTCGGCATTCGCAATCCACATAATCTTGAGCTCATTCGCTCTCGCACGACGCTTCCAGTCATCGTCGACGCCGGGATTGGAACAGCCAGCGATGCCGCCAAGGCCCTGGAGCTTGGCTGCGATGCGGTTCTTCTCAATACCGCGGTCTCACGGGCTCGCGACCCTCTTAAGATGGCCATCGCAATGGGCAAAGCCGTTGAAGCTGGCCGCTTGGCTTACATCTCGGGTCGCATGCCACAAAAGTTTCTCGCAGAAAGCGCGTCACCGATGGCCGGTCGGGCATGGAAACAATAAGCAAAGTCCCCAAGCTTCTTCTCATTGTCGATCATAGCAGTGCGGGCTCAAGCAAGCGCTTTCACGCGGTCTACCACGCTTGCGTTAAATCAGTTGCCGGCCTCACTGACGTAGCACTCCAACTACGCACTAAGCTCACTGAGTCGACGCAAGAGAATGCTCTTATCCAGCCACTGATTGAATACCATCAAACACACCACCCTGAGATGCCGCTACATATCAATGCACTCAGTGCTGAGCTTGATAAGAGCATTCACGCCCATCTCTGCCGGGCCCGCTGGCAATCGGATGGTCATAGACTTCCACCACATTTTTCCGCGTCACTGGATCAGCCAAACGACCTCAAAACCCTGATGGAATATGGAAAACCCCACTTTATTGTCGCCGGTCCCCTGGGCACACCCCGCTCGAAGTCGCGGGAATCTATGGCCTTCGAAACCCTTGCCCAGCTACGCAAATTGCAGATTCCTATCATCGGTGTAGGCGGCGTAAGCCCAAAGGGTATCAGCGAGGGAAGCATACCAGGATGCGACGGCTACGCTATCTTGACCCCGGTCTTGAACGCGGTGGACACGCCCGCTAAGTGGCAGCAGGAGCTAGAAAGCTGGAAGCCCTTTCTCAATGGAGAGACAAAATGATGCAGTCACAGAAAATTGAAAGATGGCTCAATACCGAGATTAACATAGATACCAGTCGCTTGGGGCCCGGCCTGCACAACTGCACCACCGCCATTCAACGGGTGATTGATGACTGCGACATCAACAACGGCGTTTGTCATGTGTTTGTGAAGCACACCAGTGCGTCACTCCTCATTCAAGAAAATGCCGACCCAAGCGCTCGGGCCGATCTCGAAATGTATTTTGGCAAGATCGCTCCGGAAAACGACCCCGATTATACCCATACGCTTGAAGGTCCAGACGATATGCCGGCTCACTTACGCGCCGCGCTAACCAACACATCGGAGACCATTCCACTTGTAAATGGGCGTCTCGGTTTAGGAACGTGGCAGGGGTTGTATCTCTTTGAACACCGTCACCGGGGAAGTCGGCGGACACTGAGTATTTCTTTACTCGGCGCTTAACTCAGGGTTTTACGGGTGTTCCAGCCACATTCACGCGAATCACGTTAACACCATCAGGCACCTGAAACTCAAACCAGTTATCTTTGTGCACTTTGCCAAGTGTCGGCTTTGAGAGGGTATAAATGGTTTGATTCCCCATAGGATCGTAAGAGGTAGCACCTGAGATCTGATATGTGCCAGCGTCTATCTGCACAACCATCCGTTCAAGAGTTGCGAGGGGCTTTTTAGGACGAAGTTCTAGGAGCTTTTGGCCTTCACCCTTCGGGCAGTCCTCGCTGCACCAATCAAGATTAAAGAGAGCATCTAGCTGTCCCCGCCCCCACAAGAATTGCAGTGCCTGGGAAGCAGCCGAAGTGGCAAACCCTTCAAACTCAGTGGCCTGTGATTTACTGGGCTCGTAGAGCCAAGCGCGGGTACCGTCAAAGATAAAATCCTTCCGCTCAGGCGCTTGGTAAGCCCAGCGGAAACGACCATCTTTCTTTACCAAGATCGTACCAGTTTCTGGAGCACGGGCTCCGCGAAGCTCATCAACCCATGTCTGAGAAAATGTATAGGAAATATCTGCAGAGAGCTGATGCTTATCGCGTACTGATTGGAGTACCGCCTCGGGACTTACGGTACTCGCAAGCTCCATAAACGCCAAAAGAATCCATGTCATAGGTCTACCTCCAAGCGTGAGACGACAGACTCAACGCGGAGATTCAATTGACAGCTTAGAGGCTCTGAATCAAGACCGCGCGCGGTTTAGCACCATCAGCCGGGCCAACAATGCCCTCTTGTTCCATTTTCTCAACCAGACGGGAAGCTCGGTTATAACCGATTCTCAGGCGTCGCTGAACCATCGAAACCGATGCTTGCTGAGCTTCTGCGACAATTGAGACGGCCTTGTCGTAGAGTTCATCAACGGGTTCATCATCCGCACCACCGGCTGGTTCTTCGGTCGTGAGTGACTGCAGGATGGTCTCGTCATACTCAGCCGTACGCTGTGACTTGAGGAAGTTGACCGTTTCTTCGACCTCTTCATCGGTAACCAGACAGCCATGTACTCGGTGAAGACCTCCTACCCCTGGCGACTGATAAAGCATATCACCACGCCCAAGGAGGTTCTCGGCACCGTTGGCATCCAAAATTGTCTTTGAGTCATAACGAGACGCAACCTGGAACGCGATTCGCGTTGGGAAGTTGGCCTTAATAACCCCGGTGAGGACATCCGTTGATGGACGTTGGGTCGCGAGTAAGAGGTGAATCCCTGCTGCTCGAGCCTTCTGAGCTAGTCGCATAATATAGCTCTCGACATCCCGCGATGCGACCATCATCAGGTCGGCGAATTCATCAACGATGATGACGATGAACGGGAGTTTCTCGAGAGGCTGCGTATCCCCGCTTGATTCTGGGCGGTAGAGGCGTTCACCGCGCTCTTCAGTATCCTTGAGCTTCTTGTTGAAGCCCTGGATATTCCGAACGCCCATCTCACTCATAATCTGGTAACGACGCTCCATCTCACTGACCGCCCACTTCAAGGCCTGAGCAGCCTTGTTGGGATCGGTAACGACCGGCAACAAGAGATGCGGAATACCTTCATAAACCGAGAGTTCGAGCATCTTCGGGTCGACCATGATGAAGCGAACATCATCCGGAGATGACCGGTAGAGCAAGCTCATGATCATCGCGTTTACAAAGACCGACTTACCACTTCCGGTTGCGCCAGCAACCAAGAGGTGTGGCATCTTCGCAAAGTCACCAACGTACGGCTTGCCCTCGATGTCTTTGCCCAAGACAATTGGCAAATTAAGAGGAGCCTTCCTATACGCCTCATCTGCGACCAACTCTTTGATGTAGACGGTCTCACGCACCGAGTTCGGAATCTCAATGCCGACGGCACCCTTGCCCGGGATCGGCGCAACAATTCGTACTCGAAGTGCTTCCATGGCCATCGCAAGGTCATCGGCCAAGCCAGCAATCTTTGAGACCTTTACCCCAGGTGCGGGGACATATTCGTACATCGTGACGATTGGACCCGGCCTAATTTCACGGATATCGCCTTCGATGCCGTAATCTTTAAGGGTCTTGACCAGCTTGTCGGCATTTTGCTTGAGTTTGACCTCATCGATTTCTTCGCGGTCGGTACCCGCATATTGAAGAAGCGAAAGAGGCGGTAACTTGAAGTCTTCAATTTCTTCTTTCTTACGTTCACGATCCGCTTCCCGTGCCGCTTTTTCAATCTCGCGCTCATCGACCTCTTGTCGCGTATCGACAATAGCAGGTCCCTCGCCATCCACTGGGCGTGTAACTTCTTCTGAAGATGGTGCTCGACGGGCCGCCCGAATCTTTGGTTCGACAGGGGCTTGAGACTCGACCGCAGGTGCAAGGGTTGTGGCGGCCTTACTCACCACCACCGCGGCTTCGACCGGCTCTTGAACGGTCTCGACATCCCCTAACTGGAACTCAGCATCGTTGTCTTGAATGCGGACCGGCTCAAGCAAAAGACGTGCATCGTCGATCACCTTATCGCTATCGCGTGCGATTTGCGCTTCCTCTTTGTCCGCGCGCTTATCGGCAATCTTTCGGCCTCTGGACTTCGCGCGCTCGAGAATCGTTTCGCGCTCCTCTGCGACTTCCGCCTCCATGGACTCTTTTTCTTCGAGGCTCGGCGACGGTCCAGTTCCGAGGTCTACATCCCCAAGCTCCCAGTCCGACGCTTCTGCTTGGGCCTCTTTCCGAGCTGCCTTCGCTTCCTTACGCGCTTCGCGTCGTTCAGCGAGCTGCTCACGCGATGCCTGTAGCATTACAACGCCAGCTTCAACTCGGATTTTTCCGCGCTGCATCACCATCGATGTGTAATTTGCCAGCTTCCCGACCATTCCCTCGGCAATCAGTGCGAGAGAGATAAGCACAGCCGCAACGGAAATAATTGCCCCCCCGACAAATGCGAAATGCTCATAAAGTGACTGCCCCAGGACCGCGCCAACGAACCCACCCGGCGGGTAGGGATGACTCTCGTGGATCAAAAAAAGATGCGCGCAGGTACCTACCGAGACCATCAGCGCGGTGAGCCCTAGACCTTCTCTCCAGCTTGGCAGGACTTGCTGCCCATAGAGTGTCTTCCAGCTCGCGATAATCAGACAAAGACCGAATGGAAAAGCACCTACTCCGAGCGACTGAAAGAGTAAGTCAGCCCAATAACCACCAGCAGCACCGGCCCAGTTTTGAATCTCTTCGCGCCCGGCGGCATTGAGTGACGCGTCGTCTGGGTGGTAACTCGCGAGCGCTAAAAGCGTTATTAGTCCAAGTGCTCCGAGCGCGACTGCACCAACTTCACTCACCGTCCTAGGACTGGCAACCAGGAGCTTCCTAGCAGCCTTAGGCGGCTTTTCTTCGACTTTTCTGCGGTTTCTAGACCGCGTATT
Organism: Myxococcota bacterium; assembly: GCA_036128675.1. Classification (GTDB taxonomy): domain Bacteria; phylum Myxococcota; class XYA12-FULL-58-9; order XYA12-FULL-58-9; family JABJBS01; genus JAYYQC01. The sequence continues at coordinate 8,384 of JAYYQC010000181.1, forward strand.
CGTCTTCGGCTTTTCACCATCTTTCGTTGCTTTTCTCGGCATCGAACTTCGCCCTCCAGGACCGCGCAAACATCGTTCTCGTCAGACTTTGATGCTAGGGCCCACAACGCATCGGGTCAAAAAATCGGCCACTTCGAGTACCACGCACCGCAACTTGACAGAGATTCAGGGCGGCTCTATACCTGGTGCACTCTGTTGATGAGGCCAACCTACACCGGCCCCATCCCCCCAATCCATTGTTGGCAATGAAGCCGGCCGTGGCCGCGGGGGCCGTGGTGCGTCTGATAAACGCGACATCGACAGAGTAGAGACCAGTTGCAGCCCACGATGCTGCAACCAATGAGGAGTTTTGAGATGAAAGTCTACCGCAAGGTAATTCCACGGATTGCAAAAGACGTCATTCGCGTTCTCTTAGCCAACCGATGCATTGAGATCGAAGAGGGCCGTCGCGACGAGGCCGAGCTCGATATCGCCGGTGTCTTCGTTCGATACCTCAACGACGTCGAGACGCTGAATCAAGATACCCGTGATGCTCTTGTCCGTCATAAGCTCGGACCTGAAGCTTTTCCACGGGTAAAAGTCACGCTCGCATCAAAGCGTAAGCTCGCTTTGGGTGATGAAGTGCTCGGACATCTACTGAGTAGTGTCATCGAATGTCTGTTCGAGTCGCGTCAGGTTCTTGAAGTATTCTCCGAGGACGGAGAAATTCGAGAGATTCTTCACACAACCGTTAGTAAATATATCGGTGTAGACGAGGAACTTGACCGTGAAGTTCGGCACAAGCTCAAAGCATTCCGCGAAGGTACCCCCGAGTGGGAAGACGAGTATGCACGCCTGATCAACTCGATGCGCATTAAGGCTACACCGGCTCCAGACACAACAACGACGAGCCCGGCCTAACGTGAGAGCCGGTCAACCAAGGCCGGCTTTACATCTACTGCCTTTCGTCCGAAAAGCAGAACAAATCCTATCAAAAGTACCACCCCGACGAGGTAGCTCGCGCCGAGTGAGCCAAACCACGCATATCCACCGTACCCCGCGAGAGAAGCCACAGCCATGGCAAGCATTGCATAGGGCATTTGGGTACGGACATGATCCATCAATCCACATTCGGTCGCACTAGACGACAGGACCGTTGTATCGGAGATCGGTGAGCAGTGGTCGCCCCAGATCGCACCATCCAGAACAGCAACCAAGGTCAGGAGTGCAACAATCTCACTGGTAGCAAGTGCTTCCACCATTGGTGCCGCCACTGGAAGCAAAAGCGCCATCGTTCCCCATGAGGTACCGGTAGAAAAGGCAATCGCACCAGCAAGAATGAAGACGGCAATGGGTAAATATTCAGGGGTGAGTCCGTCACCCAAAGCACCTAAGAGCGCATAACCTGTTCCCAATGAATCACAAACCTCTTTGATGACCCAAGCCATGATGAGAATGGCACCAGCTTCGACCAAATTAAACATACCTTGGCCAAGAGCACCCAGTCCGGATCGAAGGGTAAAGAGCCGCTGCACGAGACCAAGAACCAAGGCTACGATAACACCAAGAGCGGCACCAGTTGCTAAGATAGCACCAATATCATCGGAGGCTTTCGAGAAAATTTCCTGCCAAGAGCGTAATGAGAATAGAGACGAATGAGACTCCGCTCCAACATAATAAATACGTCCCAAGATGAAGCCAATCACCGTGATAATCGGAATAGCCCCGTTGTACCAACGCTCAGGGATATCATCTGCACTCGCTTCTACGAGAGGCTTTTCAGAGCCATCAGTATCTTTTGTCTCAATACCCAAATCACCCAAATGAAAGGCACGGGATTCAGCCCTTAGCATGGGCCCAAAGTCACGCCCCGTCGCGGCAATGACGAAGACCAAAATGAGAGCGAAGATGCAGTAAAAGCGCATCGGTAACATTTCAAAAAATAGCGCATAACCATCGCCAGGCAGTCCTTCAAAGGCACTCAAATATCCGAGCAGCGAATCCAGAAGACCTACCTCATATCCGATCCAAGTTGAAATGATTGCGATTCCGGCGATCGGCG
>JAYYQC010000182.1:0-10000 GCA_036128675.1 Myxococcota bacterium
CTGCCCAATTGACTGAGCTAAGTCCCGGGTCGGTAACCCCAAGAACGCTGCTGCCGTCTATAAACATTTCGAGAGACGCCCCAGACACAGCGAGCCCAACCCTAATACCATTGCGCGTCGCAATATCGTCGGCGGCCGTTCCGACATGCGTACCAGACTTATGATCTGCTGGCGTTGTGGAATAACGTAAGATACCGTCGATCCCGGTGGTATATTGATTTCCATCGTAATCATCGGTCACGACTGCAGCGTAGTAAGCCCCGTCATCCGACCGCACAACCGGACCAAGCCCATCCCGCTCGGTAAGTGACCAATAGCCAGCAACCTCGATGTAGAGCGTCGAAGGTAACTCCAGTTCTTCTGGATTGACCATCATAAAGTAATCGGGAAAGCTCGCAGCCGTAAATTGGCCCTGCGCTTCGACCCAAGAGAACTCCGGATTAAAGGCCCAAGCTGGGTCATAGACAACACTGTACTGCGATGATGAATCTGCTCTAAAATCATCGAAATAGGCTGAAAGCGACTTTGAGTCGGCTTGCGGATTTCCGTAGGCGAGCTTGAAATTCAACGTTTCACCGACACCCAAAACAGGAATTGTTACCCAGACCTCCTGACCCAGATCAGTACGTTGCCCAAGCCAATAGGAGAGCAGGCCAGCGTCATTTGTAAAGAACCGTATATCCTCTCCCCGGCTTTGCATCTTGCCGGCACCACTCAAACCCGCGATATCGACCAAGACTTTCACCTGCTCGTTGACCCAAGGAACCGCGGTGGTATTCGTAAGAGAGACGTCTCGGATGAACGACCAACCGGATGCCACGTTGCCATAGTCGCAGAATATCTGTGCCGCAGAACCCTCATCTGAACCAACCCAGAGAGTCTCGCTCCCTCCTGGTAAGTGGTCGCTCAAGACGTCGAGACAGCTTGGCGCAAAACACTCTTGTTGAGTCCCCAAGAGGCCGTCATCGATGGCGTTGTTACAATCATCGTCCACCCCATTACAGGTCTCAGGTGCATCGGGGTTAACCATCGTCCGGGTATCGTCGCAATCGAGGCTATTTGGAACGTAGCCAATCGGTTGGAAGCAGTTCTCGATGACGCTGTCGACATTCCCATACCCATCAAAGTCGAAGTCTTGATAATAGGTCACCAACGGTTCATCCCCACAGCCATCACCCCCACCGCCGCAATCGTCGCAGTTTGGGATACCTGGCTCATCCAAACACCGAAGAGAACAAACGATGCAGTCAATTATTCCCTCCGGACATAAATTAGAGTTTCCGCCTATACCGAGGTCACAGGTCTCATAGTCCGCTTGAACGATTCCATCCCCACAAAACTCGCGTACGCCTGGGACTTCCTGACAGACATCACCACACACAAGACAATCGGCAATACCACCGTATTCACAGACCTCAATCCGATTATTACCGTCGTCGCACGCTTCAAATTCAGGGCACACATCGTTATCGCCACATACCGAGGCTGAACCAGGCCCTGAACAATCTTCATTACAGGTTCCGCAGGCGTCCGCATAACCGTCATCACAAACCTCAAAGAGGTCCTGGACTGCGTTATCGCCGCACGTATCGTTCCGAATGCACGTGGCATCACATCCATTGCCACTATCTTCAAGGTCTCCATCATCGCAGCTTTCATAGCTTGGTTCACCTTCGGACAAGTCCTTCCTTAGAAAGCCATCCCCGCAGACCGCAATCTTGCACGCACCAACGCAGGCATCGTCGTTATCGGTGTTCCCATCGTCGCATTCTTCAAACTGCTCGCAAATGGTTCCGTCACCGCAGTAATTTGGACTTGTTAATCCCCCAACGGAATAACCAGTTCCGGCACCACTACAATCAGCATTACAATCGCCGCATGCGTCGGTATACCCGTCGTCACAGAACTCAAACACCGCTTGAACGATTCCATCCCCGCAGACATTGTTTTGACGGCAGTCGATTGAACAACCGTTAAGGTCGTCGAGGCGATTTCCATCGTCGCATTCCTCGCCAAACTGAGTATCCAGAACACCATCACCGCATCGGGCCCCCGGCACGTTTAGACAGAGCTCGCCGCAGACAACGCAGGGTTCGTCATCAGGGCAGGCCTCGGTGATACGGTTACCATCATCACACTCCTCGCCTGCGGTCAGATTCGTAAAACCGTCTCCGCAGCTCGACAGCGTACAGTCGTCCCGACAAATCTCGGATTCGCCACCATCATCACAGAGTTCATACCCCGCCTCACCCGGCTGAAGGTCTTGACGCAGAAATCCATCACCGCAGAGAGCCAATTGACACGACGCCAAACAACCATCGTTGTTGGATACGTTTCCATCGTCGCAGGTCTCATACTCGGGGCAGAGCTCACCGTCGCCACAATAATTAGCACTGGCACCGCCCGATAGGAGCGCATAACCGGTTCCAGGAGCGCTGCAATCGGCGTTGCACGTCCCACAGGCATCAACGAAGCCATCATCGCACACCTCAAAGACTGGCTGAATCACGCCGTCGCCACAGATGCTATTCTTTAAACAGCTCTCACTGCAGCCATTACCATCGTCGACGGTATTTCCATCGTCACACTGCTCACCGAAAAGAAGATCCGTAATGCCGTCCCCACAGATAGCACCAGCCACAACCGTACAGAGCTCTCCACAGACCTCACAAGGCTCGTTGCTAGGACAGGCCTCTTTCAGCGCATTACCGTCATCACAGGTTTCACCGGCAGCTGGGTTGATATAGCTATCGCCACAGCGAGAAACCTTGCAATCAGCTCGGCAGTTTGCCGACTGATCGCCATCGTCGCATTCTTCGAAGAGCGGATCATCCAAAGCAAGATCGGTGCGCACGTAACCATCTCCACAACTCGCCTCCAAGCAGGTCGCCAGACATGCATCATCATTGAGTGTGTTATTGTCATCGCACGTCTCATATTGCTCGCAAATCACCCCATCCCCGCAATAATTGGGACTGCCGCCGTCATCGACCAACGCATAGCCGGTCCCGACCGCAGAGCAATCTTCATTGCAGTCTCCACAAGCGTCGGTGTAGCCGTCGTCACATATCTCAAAGATTGCCTCCAAAACGCCATCACCGCAGGTATTGTTTTTCTGACAGTCTGAGCTGCATCCATTACCGGTATCCACTCGATCACCGTCGTCGCACTGTTCGCCGAAGAGAGCATCCGTAAAACCATCGCCGCAACGTGCGCCATCGACTTGAAGACACTCACGACCACAGACCGTGCAGAGCTCATCGTTCTCGCATGGCTCAGTTACCGCATTCCCATCGTCGCAATTCTCACCCGCTGAGCCATTCGTATAACCATCGCCGCACACCGATAGCTGACAATCGGGTCGACATGTCGACGACTCACCAGCATCATCACAATACTCGAATTGCGGATCACCCTCGGCTACGTCGGTTCGGATGAATCCATCTCCGCAGGACGCAAAGGCACACGTCGTGAGACATGTATCCGTGTTATCGAGATTTCCATCATCGCATATTTCGTAGCCATCATCGCCAGGCGCAAGGTCCGTCCTGAGCACCCCGTCTCCACAGCGACCCGCTTCACAGTTATTGCGACACGCATCGCTGTCCACGTCATTGGCATCATCGCAAGCCTCGAAGCCAGCATAAACGAATCCATCGCCACAGCGCGCGACCTGACAATCACTGAGACATCCATCGGTGTCGTCATCATTGCCGTCGTCACACGCCTCCCCAAAGGATTCATTGACGATGCCATCCCCGCAAAAAGAGCCCGGAACCAACGTGCAGTCTCGACCACACACCTCACAGTCGACGTCGTTTTCAAGACATCGCTCTGTGATTCGATTTCCATCATCGCATGTTTCACCGGCAACTGCGTTTACATAGCTGTCCCCGCACGCGGCAAACGAACAATCAAATGCATCGCAGATCTCTGAATCCTCTGCGCCATCGTCGCAAGCCTCGTAACCCGGTTCGCCCTGAGCAATATCCTGTCGTCTAAATCCATCGCCGCAGCTGGCGACTACGCAATCGGAAAGGCAGGCCCCCAGGTCGTTGTTGCCTTCTCCATCGTCGCAAGCCTCGTATCCTTCGATACCTTCGGAGACATCCATGCGCAATAAACCGTCCCCGCACGTCGCAGAAACACAAGCTTCGAGGCAACCTGCGTCGTCGGCGTTTAAATTAGCGGTGTCGCACTCTTCACCCTCTTCAGCATTGAGGACACCGTCCCCACAATACCGAGTCGGCCCCGAGACATATTGGCAGCTTGAATCACAAACCATGCATTCTGTCGCGCCATAGTCGCAGAGCTCGGTAATGTCGTTACCATCATCACAGGTCTCATCTTCAGTAAGGTAACTGTCGCCACAATCAGGGGTGGGCCCCAAAGGCTTCGGTGTCCCAATTGGCCAATCACATCCAACCGAGAGCAGTATATAGACGATTATCAAATACCGATTCATGGCGTCGCTCCATCTGGCGCTGACTCATCCGAAATCGTTTCTTTAAGGCCGGCATCAAACCGACGGAGAGGGACTGGTACCGCAGCGCTGCACGCAAACGTCGTATCACTTGGGCTCATAAAATATTCCCAACCGGCATATCCAAGCGCAACGAGACCAGCACTCAAAAGAGTCAGTGAAGTACCCTCCAACGCACCAATTGTACGTCCTCGGTCTAAGAGGTCGACCTGCTCTACGCGTGGTCTGACCTCCCCAGCATTAAATGAATTTACATCGTTTCTCAGCTCTGCGGCGGCCAGCCGTTGAGATATAAAAAGTCCCAAGCTGCCAATCGCGGTAGCACCACCGCCCACGCTGGCCCAGAACCCACGCTCAGTGCGAAGAGCTCTCTCCTCACACATCAGCACGTTGTCCTCACATGACCACTCCCCTTCAGCTGTCACCGATGGATACTTTCCAAGCTCACAGGCCAAGGTGCAAATGGCACCGTCGCAACCAACTTGACCGCCCAAAACAGTGGTCTCGGTGCAATCTAATCGGTGAATCCCACAGCTCTTCAAGTTTGTGTCTTCGAGGCAAATTGAGGGTGCTTCTTCTGAGTCAGTGTGAAAGCCGTCTTCACAGACAACATCGCAACGCTCGCCATTGCAGGTTACGAATCCCCGTCCAGGTACAAGCTCTCTGCAATCCATTCGAGATGGCCCACACGATTGAAATTCCAGATCGTTAAAACAAGTTGTAGGCTTGGTTTCGCTGTCGGTATGGTGCCCAGGAAAACACTCCAAGGGAATCTCAAACGCACTGGGCCCGTCTTCCGTCACGCTGATGGTGGCGATACCACTGAAGCTCTCCCCTTCAACCCTGACGCTGTAATCTCCCCAATAAAGAACAGGCTCAAACGACGCACCGGTCGACTCTATCGGCTGATACCCTGCTTCCCCTATCTCACTTTCGGATGAGACAATGGGGACAACCTGCCAAAGCATCGTTGCATCATCAATCGATTCCTTCGCTTTGAAGGCAGCGCTTAAGTTGATTCGGCTTCGAGCGCCCGAATCGGTAAAATTTAAGACAGTTCGATAAAGCGAATCCTCATCATCGACTCTCCTAAACTGGCCAGCAAAGCTTTCGGCGAGACATTCGAGTCCCACTGAAGCCTCGAAACGGTCTTCGCGCCCCACCTCAACGACACTCAATCGAATATTGCGTCGTAGTGACTCATCGAGGTCGTTTCGGTTCGAGCACGGGTCTGTCTCAAATAGTTCGTACCCACCCGAGACGACGACAATTTTGGCGACCCTACCGATTTCCATAAATCGAGTAATTTGCGGTGACAACACGAGGTCCAGGGGTAACTTCGAATTCGGGCGAACACAATTGAGCTGAGCATCAAGTAGAGCTCGATCGTCTGAGGCAATCGGTGAATCTAAGGTCACACCCTGGCAGGCCTCTTTATCACCATATCCATACGTGAGAATTTCGATGTTCGCGTTCGACTTCGATGACCTAATCAGGCGGTCTAAGGCTCGCGCGGTAAGGTCAAATCGAGTCTGGGTACCCAAACGTGAGGACATTGCAGGCGATGCATCAACCAGAATCAACGTCGTGGTCTTCTCAGAGCCCGTCCCCGACGCCATCGAGGTTAGACTCGCGAAGCAGATCGCAACACACACTATCATGGAGCGACCAGTCATGAGCACCCTCTCCTACTCGCATTGATGCTAGGTCAAGCATCGTGCTACAAACTCCTAAACCAAGCTGGTTTCAGGCTACCTAAAGTGCGATATCATGGCAAAGGTCTACAAGGCGACGACTCTCGGATTCCTCATCGGGTTGACGCTTGTGGGCTGCGCCTCTACTCACCGAGAATCTCAAGAGATTCGCATCAATACCAAGAATACCGACGACTTCGAGGTGTTACTTGACAACCTTAGCTTGATGAGCATCCGCCTCGAACAGTTGGAGGGTCTCTACAACGATGCCAAGCTCTCGAGCTCGCTGGTTCCCTTTTCCGAGGTTTTTTCCGAGGGACAAGAAGCCTACCTAAACAAAGATCACGCACGCACTGTCACTCTCTTTGACCCTCTGAGCCGCGACCCTATCAATTTTAACGAGCCCCTCTTCCCAGCCGCCATCTTTTATCTCGCAGACGCCCATTTTCGTCTGAAGAACTTTGACCTAAGTCGTCTCTATTTTGAGCGCCTCGCCAGGCTTCCAAACCACCAGTACCTAAGCAATGCGCTCGAGAAGCTCGCACTCATCGCCAAAGAGCGAAAAGACTGGGGTCCCCTTCAGCCATTTCTCGTTCAAATCCAAGACCTCCCTTCATTAAGCCCGATTGCCAAATACGCACTAGGCTACGCATTTCATCAATTGCAAAAGCTCGAGGAGGCGCTACCTCTCTACGAAGGGGTGCCGGAGAACTCAGAATGGTTTAGCCGCGCTCGCTACGCACGGGCCGTGGCGCTCATTGCTCTAAGTCGGTCATCGGAAGCCCGCGAGGAGCTCAATCTCCTCTTAGAATTGAAACCCAAAACTGGAATAGACGCGGCAGTTAAGTCCTGGGCCAGATTGTCCAGCGCACGACTCCACTTTGAGATGGACAGTCTCGAAGACGCCACCCGCGATTATCAAGCTATCGAACGCGAGAGTCCCCACTTTGCGGAGAGTATCCATGAACTCGCCCAAACTCAGGTTAGATACGCTGAGAAACAAATGGATATCGGACAAAGACGGAAAGCCTTTGAACGTGCTCTCGCAACCCTTGAGCTCCTTTTTATCCTCGACGAAGAAGAACAAACCATCGCCGAAGCGTTGATGCTCAAAGCATCCATTTTTATCCGGCTTGGCGAAATTGCTGATGCGAAGCTCACGCTGGCTTACCTCATGGAACGTTTCGATCCACTCACATCCTACATGCAAGACCTACCCCAGCGAATTGCAACGCTTACCAACTATTACGACCTACTCTCACCCGGCTTTCAGTCCGACTCGCTCGAGCTTGTTCCAATGGTCTCAGAGTATTTAGCGGGGGGGCAAAAACTCCAAAGGGGACGGGTACTCATCGGAGATCTAAGGGAACTTTACCGAGCGATCGATTACCTTCGTCTCAAATCGGAAACACTTGGTCAAAAGCTAAAGATTGATCCAAAAGGTTATTTCCTCCCAAGCGGTCAACGCGCATACGAGCAAGTTGATGAACTCGAGGAGGCCTTTAGTAAATCCTCCAACCAACTGACAAAAATCTCGAGTGCAATCGTGCGCCCTCTCTTGAACACCGAAGAGCGGCTCGAGCTCGATCAACTACTGAATGAGTTCGAAACGACCTACACCGAATTTTCAATCCTTAAAGGTAGCGAGCGAGCCTTTATCAGGTCGTTGGGACGGCAAGTAGACCAGGAGGTCTTCGCTATGACCAAGACACCGCAGGAACGCATCTCGCGCGACGTGGCTCAAACGCGAACTCGTTACGAAGTCACGCTAAGAAACCTTCAACAATTCGTTCGCACATTTTACAAACGGCTCGCCCAAAAGCCTGGCAGCGGTTCGAGGTCTGAATCTCAAATTAGTGAAAAGCTCCAGGAGTTACGTGAGAAACGCCTCAGTCTGAACAACGCCCTCAAGCGCAATCAGGATTACCAACGAGCAGTAGTCGAAGGTGCTGTCGAGGGCGCGTGGCCGAGGCAGGCGGAGCTTAGGCAGCTGACACTTCTAACAGAGCACTTCGAGACACACCCTCTCCTCTTGAAGCCTCAAACCCGCGACTGGCTCGCAGAGAAACTGAATCAACGGAAGACCTTCCTTGACACGGCGAAGACGAAACAAGAGACATTCCGCCCCACCGGAGAAATACGAGATGGAGCTAACCTTATGCTTTTGTCGCTCCGGCTACTCGAGAGCGAATTGAACCAGAGTTTTCTTGAGACTTACAACTTAGAACGAACCATCCAAATGACACTGAGTAACGATGGTCGCTTGAGCGGTGTCTCACTTGCAATGGCCCTTGAACGTTCCGGTAAGCTGCTCACGCGCCTTAGAGCACGTTCCAAAAATCTCGAAGTCAAAATCAGGCGTCATATTGATGCGCGACTTTCTGAGATGCGTCTCAACCTTCAACAGGGTCTTAATCAGCTTCGCAATCAAAGCGCCGCTCTGAACCTTGCCGAGGCTAAGACCAGACAACTCGTCGACGTATTGGCCATCGATGCCCTAGCTGAACTGCGCAGCTACCTCGATGAGCTCTTAGTGAGAACCGAGGTCGCTCAACTCGACATCCTCTGGGAAGAGAAAGTAGAGCGGGTTCGCGAGATCGATGACCTGCTTAGCCAACAACGCGAAGCCGTGCGCAGCATCGAGCGCAGCTTTAAACACCTGGTGGAGCCTTAAGACGCTCCGAATTTTATTCGTTTGATTTCTTCGGTCACTGCATTAAAGCTAAGTTACTACCCGGAGAAACCAACGATGACGAGCCAAGAACCACGCGAACGCCTCATGCAAGCGATCCGAAAACTCTCGCGACGGGGGATCCTAGACGCAAGCAGTGGAAATATAAGCCTACGTACCGACGACCACCGCATTTTCGTGACACCGAGCGGCATCGACTACGACGACATGGAGCCCTCTGACCTCGTTGAGATATCGCTCAGTGATACAATTGTCGAAGGCAACTACCCACCGTCGAGCGAATGGCCACTGCACCGCGAAATTTACAAGGTGCGCGCAGATGCTGAGATGGTCATTCATAGCCATGCACCCTTCGCGACAACCATGGCGTGTCTTGAGCGCTCGATTCCCCCCTTTCATTATATGGTGGCACTCTCAGGCGGTGTGAATATCCCCTGTCTTCCCTATCGCCCCATTGGTGGCGAAGCATTGGCCCAAGAAATTGCGCGAACTCTAAGCGACCGTCATGCCTGCCTGATGGGACACCATGGGATGGTTGTAGTTGGCGAAAGTATGGAGAAAGCCATCTGGAGAGCCAAGGAGCTCGAAAATGTCTGTGAACAATACTGGCGCGCTCTCCAAATTCGCGAGCCAGCCTTGCTTCCTCAAAAAGAGATGGAACGAATTGTTGAAGTATTCGCCGGTTATGGCGGGCAGAAGAAACTACCCGAGGAAGCCCTTCGCGTCCTCGCTTGAATCAACAACTTTTAAGTTAGAATTCTCCTGCTTCGAATGCTTGCGTTCCGCCAGAACGCAGACCAGCACCGCACGCACTCCAGCCTCATCAAGTCCGCGCAAGGCCCCCATCACCACGTCGTGACGGTGCTGTAAACCGATGCGGGTGAGCGTTTCGATCGTTAAGGGTACATCGAGCTCGCCGCGATGAAGAAACCTCAAAAGTGTTGTAAGTTCCTCTTCACGCAATGCAGTCAGCCCAGATACTTCAAACATAATATCTCCAAATCTTGTCGGCTCGCCCTACAAACATTGCCTTTGGGCCAGCTCAGTCTCGTTCTTATCCAACTCACGGGTCGACAGTAATTTTCGAGTCGTGGGCCAAACCGCCCACCAAATCGCAATAAATGGCCCTTA
>JAYYQC010000183.1:0-10000 GCA_036128675.1 Myxococcota bacterium
TTGGACTCACGCTTGCTCGTCCAGTCTTCGCATCGCCATGGCACGTTTCATGAACTGAGAAATGCCTCAATGTCTCGCAGGAGTTGCTCAATGCTCAACCGATTTCTTGGAATCATCGCCCTATCTCTACTCACGACCGCCTGCGGTTCCATGGAAGTAACCGATTTTATCGTCAATGACCGCGAGTACTGCGCGGATACAGGCATCTGTGAGCTCGCGCTCATCTTAGAGGCCGATGGAACGGCGTTTCGACCTTCGCGGCACTACCCGGCTCTCGATGGGCGTGACTCCGTCACAATCAACTGGGGTGACTCGAACGAATATCAAGCAAATGTCGTTGACTGCGTGAGCGATGGTGTATGTCAATTTGCGCCAGGCGGACTTCTTCTTCGGCACACCTATCCCTTGGGTGATGGTTTCATTGCGAATGTACGGCTCGAAGGCCCGAATTTCGGCGACCTTGAAGGACAGATGCACCTGGGAACTTTTGAGGAGCGTAATGAAACTCTCTTCGTGAGTTTTAACGTGGGCCTCGCCGATACACAGGTTGACTACTATAGCGAGCGTAAACAGCCGGTCATCGATGCGATCAATAAAACCGAAGCCGACGTATTGTGCTTACAGGAAGTATGGAAAGAAGACGATCTAGAGAGCTTTGTCGCTTCACTGAGTAACAAGTTCCCACATAGCCAGTATTGGCTTCAAAACACCCACCCAGCCAATTGGGCTTGGGGCCATAATGGACTGCTCATCCTATCGCGCTACCCCATCACTCAAACCGCGACACTTCAGTTGGACTACTTCTTTCTCCGTCGCAGTGTCATTTACGCAACAGTCGATACACCACTTGAAGGAGAACTCGATGTTGCCTGCACTCACTTGAGTACGCACATCAATATCCCTCCTTACCTCGGGGATTACGATAGCTGGGAAGATGAGCAAAACGCTCAGGCCCAACAAATCCTCGCCAATGGAAAAGTCGATATTCTGATGGGAGACTTCAATTCCGGTATCGAAACCGAAACCATCAATGCCTACACGCCGGAAGCCTACGAGATCATTGTCGATGGAGGCTATTTCTCACCGTACATGGAATCTGCTCCAGGCTGTACCTGGTGCGTCGACAATCCCATTGCAAGTGTTGAGGACGGTGACCTCGTCTTAGACCATATCTTTCTCGACGAGTCATACCGGGGTCGTACTCTGACCAGCGAGCAGCTCTACACAGAGACCATCACAATCACAGACTGGCTTGGGCGCGATCAGTCGACCTGGCTCTCCGACCACGCTGGTATTCGAATTTCGCTGGAGGCAGCTGCAAGGGATTGACAAATAAGGGCCCCTAAGGTGTAACTCGGAACCGAGTTACTACTGATAACGCATGCCGGGGGGCTCCAAATGCATCAAAAACCATCAATATTTGTCGTTTTCTCTCTCCTTATGTCCGTTTCGGGCTGTGCCGCCGACTCCCTGAGCGGTATCAGTGGTGAACTGGAAGTGCGGCTACTGACTCCCCCAGTCAACGCTCAAGCGGTCCGGCTACAGATTGAGAGCGAAGGAAGCGTCGTTGCAGAGGACCTCTCGCCAGTTACCCAACCTGAAACCCGCGTGATCCTTACCGATATCAAGAGCGGCCTGACCAAATTATGGGTTACAACCCTAAGCGGCGGCGGCGTTCCACTCGGCCGCGTCATCGTCGATGGCGTCCAAATTCGCGTAGGCCAGCGAACGGTAGTCACCATCGACCTCTTACAAGAAGCAATTCCAGTCGACCCACCGAGCTGCGACGACAGCCTTACAGCCCCGATTTGCGGCGAATGCATCGAAGGCATCTACAGTCAGATCGACGACGACGAGCGATGCGGTGTTATCAGCTGTGCAGCATTTGAGGGATTTCGGATCGAGGGCACCAACAGCTGGGACGCAACCGCGCGTTGTATCGCGAGTGTAACTGAGGATATCGACAACAACCGTTGTGCTGCGCTCGGAGAATGCATCGAGGCCAACTCTGTTTTATGCCCAACCACCGACGATACCCTGCTCGAAGCAGGCCTCTGCGAAAAGATTATCAATTGTGGCTTTGGCACACCTGAAATCGAAATCGCTCCCAACGGTTCACCCTGCGGCGTCGGCTATAGCTGTTTGTCGGGGGATTGTATCGAAGACGAAGAACCTCAGCCGGAGCCTGATCCAGAGCCCAACCCCAACCCAGTACCCGCCGTTGGCTGCGCTGATGGAACGCGCGAGGGCTTTCAAGATCTCTCGGCCTACCAGTTTATCGCTGGATGTTCAGGTGCCTGGAGCGAGGGTGGTGTGACCAGCGCCAATAATAACGGCACATGCGGCCGGGCTGGAGGCAATGATGGTAACCGTGCAGATGGGCAAGGATGCAGTGCGGCAGACCTTTGCATGGAAGGTTGGCATATTTGCCGAGGTCACGAAGAGGTTGCCCTAAGAGCACCGAATGGCTGTGGCGACGCGGTCCCACCTGGCACACCTGATAAAAGCCTCTTTTTTGCCGTCTCTCAAAACAGCACCGCTTCCAGCCAATGTGATGACAGCTCAAACGGTAATGACATTTTTGGGTGCGGCAACCTCGGAAGCGGCCTTAGTTCAGGGCAGACATGCGGTGTCCTCAATCGCGTCCTCGCGAGTATGCAGGCAAATACCTGTGGCTTTAATGAAGCGGAGCCCCCGCTCGGACCGTGGGTCTGCCAGGGCGACGCGACAAGCCACTTGGCCGAAGGTACACTCGTTACAAAGAACGGCTGTCCTGGCGGTTCATGCTCCTATGACGGACGCGCCGTAGCAAACTGGGATAAGGGCGGCGTCCTCTGCTGCGCTGACTAAACCACATGCCCCTACCTCGCGATCATGTCCATTGAATACCTAGTTGCTTCGAACTTGGCTCCAGGGTTTACTTACAGCTGAACGTCGACGCCGCGATCAGTTGCGGCTGGGATGCATTAGCTAAGCCCAGGAAAGAAGTACGAAGAAGCATGGCAATCGATAAGTTCGGCGATTACCTCATCTCGATTGGGAAGGTTCAAAAAACCGACGTCCTTCAAGCGCTCGAGATCCAAGCAGATTCAACAGTCAAAGTTGGAACCATCTGCCTCGAAGAGGGCTTTATGACCATTCGCCAGGTGATGGACACCCTGCGAAATCAGGCGGATACCGAGCGCCCGTTCGAAGACCTCGCGATTACCCTTGGCTATCTCACTGCCCAACAGTTGGGCCACGCCTACAAGATTCAGTCTCAACGGCGCCCATTCTTTGGTGAAATTCTTGTAAATATCGGTGCGATCGAGCGTGGCGAACTCTTCGAACAGCTGGGTGCCTTCTGGACCCAAGCCAATGAGGTCGAGGACGACGGTGAATCGAACGAGAAACAATTCGACCACACTGTGGTCGAGGTCCCTTTCCCGCTCATGTATCCGGAGGAGCTGGAGGAGTTCACCGAAGACGTGAGTCACTCGCTGCAAAAAATGGCACTCGAACTCACCAATATCAGACCAGGTGCAGACTTTATCCCTGCCGCTCAACATGTCGCGTTTCTAACCAATAAGATCAAAGGTGCAGCTGAGCTGGATGGCGTTAAGTGGCTAGCGGACGTGGCAGGTGCCATGGAGCAAGGCATGCTCATGGTGTGCGATGCACCAGAAAACCCGAGCCTCACCAAACTGATGCATGTCTACTTCCGGGCGGCGGATGCCATCCAAGCCTTCCTAGACAGCATCCAGGGCAACCGAGCGATGGCGGATCAAGACACCCGCGACGAGCTCATTGACCGAATCAACGCCTATGGAACCATCGAGGATATGGTCACCCAAGAGAAGGTCTTCGAGACCCTTGGTCAGGAGCGTGTCTCGAAACGACGTACGGGTGGCAAGCTCGAGGGGCGGCATATTCTCCTCATCGATGATGATACCGTGATCCGAAACTCGCTTGAGCGATATCTTCGCTCGAATAAGCTCAAAGTGGACCAAGCCAAGAATGGTGCTCTGGCCCTCGAACATGTGATTCGAAGTCAAGACGAGTTCGACTTGATAATCGTCGACCTTCACATGCCTATCATGGACGGCTTTGAGTTCGTGACCGAGCTTAAGCAGTTTCCCGCCTACAATGACATTCCGATCATCATGTTCACCGCGTCACTTCATATGGCCGACGTTAGAAAGGCCACCGCACTCGGCATCGAGGGCTACGTCATTAAGCGAGAGTGGAAAACTGCACTCTTGGCGGAAATGAAGCGCATCATGGAAATCGACGAAGCAGACGAGACCCAGGCACCTGCCTGAGCTCCCCCTTCTCTTTCAATTCTCAGGCTCACCAAATCGCCGCCGGAAATCTTAGACGCCTAAGATCTGATTCCCAAATGGGTATTCACCGACCTCGCTCACTTGCTCAGCAATAGACCGTGTCAGCTCGTCGTCATTTCGAGATATACCTTTGAGGTTACCCCAACAGCGACGTCTCGCTTGTTGACAGAAAGACTGAGATACAGAGATTTCAAGCTGAGCGTTCTCTACGCCTTTCTCGTTGATCACCGCCGTCGTTCGCGAAAGCACAGCGATCATGCCAAAGAGGTCAATCGCAACATCCGCGAGTCGCTTCTGTATCAGCTGCTCAAGGAAAATCTTCTTGCCGTATCTTCGCAGAGCCACATCAACCTGTTCGGCAAACTCTGCGGTAATCTCTTCAACCTGGCCGGCGATTTTATTCAACGATGGGTGTGCTGACTCGATACTCTCACTCCCGACCGAGGTCATCTTAAACCGACGCACAGCGTAATCCCCCACCTGCCCTAGACCTTTGAGTGGATGCTTAATCGCATCCGCTAATCCTGCCAGCTCTTCACCCGGCCCTTGCATACCGCTCAAGGCAACAAAGGCTCGCAGGATTTCGTTGGTCCCTTCAAAAATCCGGTAGATCCGAGCATCGCGCATCCATTGCTCGAAAGGGTATTCCTTCATGAAACCATTGCCACCCCAGATCTGAATAGTCTCATCGATGGCCTCCCACAAAGCTTCAGACGCAAAGACCTTCGCCGCAGCGCTCTCAAGTGAGTAATCCAGATCACCACGGTCGATCAGGTGGGTTGTGAAATACACCATACTTTCAGCCGCGTAGAGGTTTGTGGTCATCTTGGAAATTTTATCCTGGACCATTCCAAATTCAATCAGTCTCTTTTTGAACTGACGTCGCTGATTCGCATGTTCGAGGGACGCAGCGATGCATTTTTTCATGCCCCCAACGCAACCACCCGCCAATCCCAGACGACCGTGGTTGAGGATCCCCATCGCCACTTTAAATCCTTTACCGACCTCTCCAATGATGTTCTCGGCTGGCACAATAACATTTTCAAAGTGAATCTCGTTGGTCCAAGATGCCTTGATTCCCATCTTATGCTCTTCTGGGCCAACCGAAATTCCCTCGGATGGGACATCGACCATAAATGCGGTAACCTTCTCTTTGATTTCGCCATCAACCTCGACCGGTACCTTTGCAAATACGGTCAAGAAGTCAGCGATCCCACCATTGGTAATCCAAAGTTTTGATCCGCTGATTGAATAGGCCGTACCATCCTCTGTAGGTGTCGCGACCGTCTTAATCGACGCTGCATCGGAACCACTGCTTGGCTCGGTAAGACAAAAGGCCGCGATTAGCTCGCCAGTTGCAAGTCGAGGAAGATATTTTTCCTTTTGCGCCGGGCTTCCGAAGAGCAATAGCCCTTTATAGCCAATACTCTGATGAGCCCCCACCGTAACGGTAAGGGAGGCATCGTGGGTCGCGAGATTCTCGAAGATCCGACTGTAGGCCATCATCGGGAGCCCCATGCCGCCTAACTCCTCATCGACGAGAAGCCCCATGAGACCAAGTTCGCTCACCTTTTGAACAATATCCTCTGGCATTGCAGCGGCCGCGTCCCACTCGGATGATTTGACGTTCTCTTGGGCGAATCTGTCTACCGAATCGTTAATCATCCCGACGGTCTCCGCGACATCGGGGTCCAGCCCTGGGAATGGGAAGATCAGCTCTTCGTCAACTTGCCCAAAAAAGAGAGACTTTAAGAAACTATCAGTCGACTTTGCCATGGAGTGGTTCCCTTCCTGTTGGTGCTACCAAGGTAACATGGGTCCGAACACAAATCTCAACGCACCGCGTTATGTTTGTCAAGCATCAATCGCGTGTACTAGCCCGAGAGCTTCAAAAAGAGCTCACCTAAAGCCCTCAGTGAACGCGGCGAAGAACCCTCTGCCTTATTGTTCAGAATACAAAAGACGTCAGGCGCATCCTCGTCCTCCAGCACCAGCTTGAGAGTCCGAGCCACTGCATATCGATGGTCAAGGTCCTCATCGACAAGCTGATCGAAAGGCGCATAGCGTGCTTTGGCGCTCTCGAATGTCTCATCGGCATGAAGCATCCATCGAATCAACCTGAGGGGTACCTTCTCACTTTGCAACGCTAATACTTGGCGCTCGAAGCCAGTCATCGCGGGATGAATCACCGCACTATGTGTTGCCTGATGACGAGATAAGGTCTTCAAGTACCGACGGGTAAAGAGCCCAGGCGTACGAAGCTCGACGACGTAATCAATGTTCTGAGGCAAGTTTCCAAGAAACCGGTCAAGTCGCTCGCAAAACTGAACTGCTCCACCGACAGCCTCTGACGGCATTGGTGCAAATTGAAAAAGGATTGGCCCCAGCATTTCTTCAAGAACCTGAGCGGCCGGTTGAGTAAGTGTTTCACGAATCAACCGAGCGTCCAGAAAGTGTGGGTTTTCGCTCTGTCCATGTGTGGATGGATTTCCTCGTTCATCGATCCAAGGCATCAACACCCGTTGCAGTGCTTTAACCATGAACCGAAAATGTCCTGGAACTTGGGCCCGGTAAAGTTCCCAATCTTCTCTTGGAACCGGGTTGTAATAACCTCGATCAACACCGACGCAGCGTAACCAATTCCGAGCGGCATAAGCGCGTAGACCATGTCTCGAGAGATCTTTCACCGAAGTATCGCGCTCGTAGAGGATCCCGCGCCAGCCGGTAAAGTTCCAGGACGATGTTCCTAAATAGAGCTTTGATGGTAGCGCGGCTGCGAGAGCCTCATCTTCATCTCCCACCGGATGCGGTCGAACCTTTAAGTTCTCAACCGCCCCCGAAAAGAGACCAAGCTGGCTTTTTTCACTCACCAGCGCTCTCATCACTATCAAACGTGAGTGAGGCGGAGTTGATGCAGTAACGCATCCCCGTGGGTCTTGGCCCATCGGGGAACAAGTGTCCTAGGTGAGCTCCGCAAGACTGGCATACCACTTCGGTTCGAATCATCCCATGAGAGCGGTCCTCAATCTCTTCGATCGCGGCACCATCGGATTTCTCGTAGAAGCTAGGCCACCCGCACCCAGCATCAAATTTATGACCCGATTCAAAAAGCGGTGCGCCGCAACAAACACAGCGGTAAGCGCCGGATTCCTGGTGATTCCAGAATTCTCCGGTAAAAGCCCGCTCGGTAGCTGCGTGACGGGTCACTTGATAGGACATCGGGCTCAGCTGCGCCTGCCATTCAGCATCTGATTTTTCGACCTCACGTTTTTTGCTCATCGATTCATCCTCCATGTCCACAAATTGCGTCTCCCTCGAACTTAAAGCAATCTTACCTGATAGACCTTTTGATCCTGGACGGGCATGACCTTTGTAGGCGACATCCTGACGCAATATCCTTGGCTGGTATACGTCTTCATCATCAGCGTCTCCGCTCTCATCGGCTGGGGTACCAACTGGTTGGCCGTCAAAATGACATTTTATCCCTTGGACTTCGTGGGGATCAAATCAATCCGACTCGGATGGCAGGGACTGATCCCTTATCACTCGCAAAAAATTGGGGAGAAGACGGTCGACCTCATCACAAAAAAACTCCTCCCGCCTCAGGAGTTGGTTCAAAAGATTGACCCCAAACTCTTGAGCAAAGCGCTGGTACCCGTCTTCGAAAACCTCCTGGAGCCCGCTATCGAAGATATTATCGAATCCCGAAATCCTCGCCTCTGGGAGTTTTTACCCAAGGCGGTGCGCAAGCAGGTCAAAGAGCGCGCCATGGCGTCATTGCCCCATGTCGTTGAATGCATTCTCGATGATGTTGAAGTTGCGCTCGACGATTTGGTGGATATTCGCGCTCTCGTTGCCGAGGCCATCACGGGTGACAACCGGGAAATCCTGAATGAGCTCTTCTGGCGATGCGGTGAACCGGAGTTCAAATTCATCATTCGTTGTGGTCTCTACTTCGGTGCCGGTTTAGGCGCTGTTCAGGCCGCCATTTGGTACTTCATCCAAGCGTGGTGGCTGCTGCCTATCGCTGGTATCTTTATCGGTTACCTTACCAACTGGGTCGCCTTGAAAATGATCTTCGAACCGATCCATCCAAAGAAATACTTTGGCTATGAATATCAGGGGCTCTTCCTCAAGCGCCAACCTGAGGTTGCACAAGCGTATGGAGAACTGATCGGTCAACATGTTGTGGTACCCGATAAAATCGTGAGCTTGCTTTTCGACGGTAAGGGCGCAGAACAGTTCGGTGAGATTGTGCACCTGGCGATTCGCCGAGAGATCGACGAGCAACTCTCTTCGGCAAAAGGCTTCGTCGTCGTTGCCATTGGTGCCCAGTCCTATGTGGACCTCAAAAAAGAGATATCTGCTAAAGTAGTCGATCTGATGCCCAAATACAGTCATGTCCTCGACTCATTCTGGGATGAGCATTTAAAGGTCGGAAAAATGATAGAGGATAGGCTTTGTAAGCTCCCCCCGGAAGAATTCGAAGATGTTCTTCATTCAGTTTTTAAAGAGGATGAATGGCTGTTGATCTTGGTTGGCGCTCTGCTCGGTATGGGCGCAGGTTGGGTCCAGACACTCTTTCTGCTTAACTGAGCGACGCTTTCAGAGTTCGTCCAACCAGGTAGATCCTCGTCCCACCATGGTAGATAGGCCCGGACATTGGCTCTAACTGACATTTCATCATCTCTATGAGATCAAGCCGAGGGGTTGTTATCATCGCGCCCCACCCCTCCAGACTTTGACTCAACCAACCACCAAGCTCTTTATGCGCTCTGCGGACATCGCGCTCGCGTCCAAGTCGCTGACCATAGGGCGGGTTTGCCACCAAAACGCCATACTGTGAAGCAACCGACTCGGCACCAGCTCTTAATGGTCGGCACTTGGTTTCAACAAATTCTGCTAGGCCCTTACTCTCAAGATTTGCCCGACAGCTCTTCATGGCAGGTGCCGATTGATCGAACGCAAAAAGTCCGCTTTGAGGTCGCTTAATCACCGTCTTTGCGTGGTCCAATAAACTATCCCATTGTTTTTCCCGATAACAGGGCCAGTCCTGAAATGCGAATTTACGATAGAGGCCGGGTGCTCGATTTGCCGCTACCTCAGCCGCCTCAATGACGATGGTGCCACTACCCGCGCAAGGGTCAATAAAGGGCTGTGTCCCATCGAAACCGACTGCGCGTAATGCAACTGCCGCGAGTGTCTCACGGATGGGGGCTTTTCCCAAAACGACCTTTTGGCCACGCTGGTGGAGGTGTCCACCCGAACTATCGAGGCTCACAGTCACGACATCGCGGTGAATACGCACAATAAGCTCCGGTGCGTCGACCTCCCCCTTGACGACTTCGATTCCGTGGGTAGATGCCAAGCTTTCCGCAATGCGTTCCGTGGCGGCACCTGAGTGGTAAATTTTTGATTTTTTGCAGGTAACCTTAAGGCGCAGTGCGGCACCCTTCGGTACAAATGACGTAAGTTCCAGCTTGGTAATTCGTCTCTGTAAAAGCGATAGCTCTCGCGCTGGGAAAGTTGCGAGCCGTATGAGAAAACGCGAGACCGTTCGACTCCATAGATTTGCACGCATGACATCCTTGAGAGAGGCTTCAAACTCGACGCCACCCTCGATTTCAACAATGTCTTGGAAGCCAAGAGCCCGAATCTCATCGGCTACCCAAAGCTCG
>JAYYQC010000184.1:0-14406 GCA_036128675.1 Myxococcota bacterium
GTTCCAGGAGCCGCTACTGCAAAGCACGTGAACATTGATCACTATTGTGGTCGTTTTGCTCGATCGAGTCCAACCTTAACGAAGGACGCTTCCCCGCAGAGAGAAATCGCTTGGCCAACGCTGCGTCAGAGACATCCAGGGCATTGCAAGCGAGCGCGGCACCCGAACTGGCTCATGAACCGCCCGATAAGTCCCGAAACAGATATCCCAGATCGGAGACGTCACACCATGATTCATCTTTGGCTCATGAAAGTGATGGTAAAAGTGATGACGCCTCGCCCAGCGACCATAAAAATTGGTTGCCGCGTATTGATGAAGGGTCCAGTGGAAATATTCGTAATAGCCGTAGGCGATACAAAATCCAGAACCAAACGCAACGCCATAAACCAGCGTATTCACGACGAGCGACAATCCCACGATGGCACTAAATAAGCCGACCGCAAAAGCCCACTTCAAGAGCGCAGGCGTCATATAATGACCTTCTGCATGATGCCTCGTGTGCTCCTGGTAGAAGAGACCTATCCGAAATGGACCGTGTCCCCAGAACCGATGAAGTGCATACTCTGCAAAGCTCCAAGCTAAGCCCCCTACGATAAACGCCACAACCAATTGCCCCATAAGATTTAAAGTTCCCACCATTGTTTCCTCTCTCCCCGCGCGCTCTCACACATCGACGCGCCATCGTTGAATGCTCGACACCACTCCTCGAGACCATCCCGAGATGAATGCGAAGCAAAACCCGCGACCATGCCAAACGTTGAGAGAGCCGATGAACGACGAATGTCTATGTCACCTCTCCGTTCGGCGAACTTTTGGGCACCCAGTTGACCTTGCAGCGCGGTCCATAAGCCCCACGCCAGCTCACGGGTGCTCCCACTGCCAACCCCAATCTCTTCGAGACACACTTCAAGGTCCTGCCACCAGCGACTGGCCAATCCCCAGATCTCGTCACTTGCAGGCCCTGTTACCAGCCGCCGAGGGTCGGTCACGAAGGTGGAGAGCAAGGCAGTCGTCACCGGATCGGTAAGCGCGAGTTCGAGGTAAGCACCGCTGAAGCGGCCCAACCTCTCGAATCCATTCAAAGAGCGTCCCGTCTGTGCGCGCTTTAATACGGTGTGGATCTCATCCATCACCCGAAGCGCAAGCTCAGCCACAAGAGACTCCTTGGATGGGAAGTGTCGATAAAGCGCCGGCGTCGAGATACCAAGTTCCCTAGCAATTACAGGAAGCTTTAAGCCCTCAAGGCCTTCTGAGGCAACGAGTTGACCTGCGATTGCCAAGATTTGATGTCGACGCTGTCCATGCTTCGTCCGATTTGTAGCCGGGTTTATCTCCCAATTCTTCATAAAAGTTAACTACATTAACTTTTTAAGTTTCGGCTACCATTTTCTCGCACTTTTTCGAGTGATACGATCCCTCCAACGAGGGAAGCAGTGACAACAATAAAGCCTGGGCATATCGGTGGGTCACCCATCCATACTGACGCGGAACCACCAAGCGCTAAGCGTTCGGCCGGAGCACCCACCGCTCCGACCAAACCGGGTACGCTCGATTCACTTGATACGACGAAAGCGGAGCGCGGTGTCCACAGCCCAACACCCGGCGGCCTCAAAGAAGGTCTTCATCCACCCAAATCGCAGCCGTTGTCGACGCCGCCCTCTTTCGAAGCAGTGCCGGATCTCCCGAGCAAGCTCGAGGCTCCAGGCCGACTCAAAGGCCTTATTCGCGGTACGAAACACGAGAATGTATTTGGTCCATCTAAACATTGGGCCGGTAAACATGCGGTCAGACTCGGGAACAACTTAACCAAGGCGATTCATCGAGCTCTCGATAAACTGGTCCATGATGAGAAGAAAGTGGAGTTGAACCTCGCCGAAATGGGTCCGGCCGACCTCGACCTGGCCATTCGCGGCAAACTGCTGCGAGAACGCGACCTAAAAAGCGATGACCCACGTAAGAAAGCCATCGACACTGCTCTTCGAAACGATCCCAATTCTGTTCCTGTCTGGCTTGAGCTCGGGATAGACCCAACACTTAAGGCAACTCTCGACCCCTCTTTGACCCTGCCCGGAGGAGCACTCCTTAAGCTCGGCATCACCGCCGAAGCGGGGGCGAAGATCTCCTCACAACGGCTACTCACCCCTACGAGGGGTGACGACTGGAAAAGTGCGGTGAAGCGCGACGCCAAACGCCTCACCGGGCACCCATTCAGTGCCAGTGCATTGGCGCGCGTTGAGCAAGGTGGAAATTTCACAATTTCTGGAAACGGGAAACTCAAAGTCGAACCATCGATTGGGCTCGGAATCGAGGCACCGAGTGCCATCGATGCCTTCACGCCTTCAGCATCTATTTCAGCGGGTCTCTTCTCCACACTCGAGGGCGGCTTCGCAATGAATGTGATGAAGACAGAGTCACACATCGCACGCCTTAAGGTCTCAAGCCTTAAGTCCGCCAAAGGCGGACTCTCACTCAAAGCGCATGCTGGAGTCGAACCAGACTTTGACAAGATCAAGAATCTCTTTCAGAGCGCCGCAACGCACTTTCGAGATGGTGGCTCCCTCGAGACGCTACCAAGTGCACTCAGCACCGAGGACTCGGAAGTGCTCGCTGCCTCCTTCCCCGACTACCTTCAAGAGGTCGCGGTCATCGCGGGGAGTGGCATCAGCGCTCAGCTCTTTAGCAACACTGTCGATGCCTATGCGAATCTTGCGTTTGAATTCACCAAGGGGCGTTCAGTAACCAATCAATGGAGTACGGAATTCGAGTTTCAATTCGACTCGAAATCAGTCGTATCTATCAATGACACTCGGTTTATCCCGAACGAAACAGAAGCCCCTGAGCTCCCATTCGAGATACCCGCGAGTGAGCTCGCCGCCTTCGCATACAATGCCGCGATTCGAGGCGACCTAAGCTACGCACAATATTATGCTACACTACCTGACTCAGGCGTCCGCCTCTGCGAGGACCTTCAAGAAACCAAGAAAGCCTCGACGCAGAAAGTCTCAATTTCACTTCCATTTATCTCGATGAAGCATGAGACAACGACAAGTGACACGACCCGAACCCGCATCACAAGCGAACTCGGTAAAATTGAGTCCAAGCTTTTCGCATTCAACGAGGCCTACGTCTCGTTCTTTGGAGAGCAAGAGAACATTGATGTAAATGTGAGAGTCCACGGTCCGGATCTGAAATCAAAGAGTATCGATTTCATCGCATCGGACGATAATATCTCGGCCGACTTCGTCGTGCGTAACGACTTGGAGAGCACAACCAGTGTCGAAGAATTTCAAGATCAGGTTGGCTTATTGAATGCGCTCTCGAAGGGTGCGCTTCGCGATGACCTCGAACTAGCAGTGACCGAAGGACGGGAAGATGGAAGCGATCAACATTGGCTGAGCCGACTGGTCCACGGTGATAACACCTTCGGACGAACCAACGTCAACTTTCATGTATGGCTTGGAGAGTCCGGACTCCGCGCGCTTCTACGCGATGACCGCTCACCTGAAGATCTCTACCGAGAAATCGGACAAGCCTTCATCGACTTGAGCGCAGTAAAAGACGCGAAAGCGCCACGATGGAGTCGTCGTCCTGACATCCTCGAGCGACTGGCAAACGATGGAGATATTTCCCATTTCGATATTGCCGACGAGGATCTTGAAGAGATTGAGATTGCCCGCGAGGTGATCGGACAAATACAATCCTTGCAAGGAAGATTGCCTAAAGATGCGACACCTTCTCAGGAAGCCGAACTGGCCGCTGAGCTTCGTGACGTCGCAGCCGGTTTCTCCGATCGTCTCAAGGCCTTTGCAGCACTCTCGGTCTTGGTACCGGAGAAGTCACGCGCGGTTGAAATGCACCTTACCGCCCTCCGTCCCGATACCGCCCCAATTCGTTTTGCCTACCTTCAAGACTCACGAAGCGCGGATATTCTACAAGCGACTGCTTATGCCTCTACCGCGTTAGCGCAGCTAAATACCTATACTTTCGCCGTATCGCACAATACTAGGGTACGATTAGGAGCGGTGCTTAACGACCTCCATAGCATTCTCAATTCGCCTTCTCCAGACCCCTACCAGCTTCGAGTCACCGAGCACGCGTTGAATACCGAGCTCACTCGGTTTGACCAAGAGGTCACAAAGGTTCTACCGGAGCTCATCAAAGATACACGTGCAGCCCAGGTCTGGTTACAACAGCTCCCGGAAGATAGCCTGATCGCGGAGGCTCTCCCAACCAATGACGGCAAAGACTTGGTCTCTTTGAAGAAATATCTTCGCACCGAGCTCGAGAGGTCACCCCCGTCCTATGTCCCACTCAAAGATGCGACGATTAAATTGAGTCAACGACTCCCCGAGCTAAGGGCTCTTGAGAGCGCAGCACCAGTCCTTAGAAGCCTTGCCTCGTCACTAAAAAGGTTGAGTGACGAGGAACGCTCGAAAAAAGCTGAAGAAGCCGAAGTCTTGGTAAAGACCTGGCAAGCATCCTTTGGCAAAGACTTTGATGCTGCAAAGACCGCCGAGGCTCTCGAGCGCATCACCGGACTCGTAGGCGATACCATTCGCAAAGGGACACCACCGATCACGTTGACCTCAGATGAGACCGAGGCAACGGATAAAATACCTGACCTCGACGTCGCGCGAAAAGCCAAGGCCGAGCGCATGAAAGACCAAAAGCTGGGCTTTAGTCAGTCTTACTTCTTAAGAGATGGCACCATCGCAGCACACTTCTTTTCGCCGAATACAATCGTCAAGGATGCAGGGCAGATTGGTGCTTCTCAAATCGATATGGCGACCCTTGAGATGCTCTCGGCGCAGCGACGAGCCAATGTCGAACCTCCGGCGCTATCCAATGACGAGGCATGGAATCTCCTTGATCACATTGCCAAAGGTAAAGCCACCGAATTCTTGGCGGAGAGCTCTCGCCTGGCCTACCGCGAGAGACCGCCGCTGACCGAAGAACGCGTGATGCTCTCAGCCTGGGCGAAAACACTCTCGCCCGAGCTACGCGAGAAATTGCCTGCAAAATTGAAAAGTCTACTGAAGGCACTTTTGGCAGATCCAGATGAGCGGAGCCTCAAAGCGCCACGCAGCCAGCGCTCGAACGCTGACCAGGCTTATCTCGAAAAGCTCGCGAAGGAGGACCCGGAAAAGTTAAGCGAGGCTTTCTCAATTCTGGGCTATACCAACACTCTCAAATTTTGGAAGAAGCCACCGCGCTATCGACTCGACGATGTGTTGGTTGGTGTGAGTGGTGATAAGCTTCGCTCCTTGCTTAATGGGATGGACAAAGGGCAAAAGAAGTCGTTTCTTGACCAGATAAAGTCCTCCGACCTCAGCCCCTTCACCCGCGCCCGCCTCGCCGGCGAGTTCGTGTCGAGAGATATATTCTGGAAGCTGGATGAAGAAACCGTCACAGCACTGGTCTCAGGTATGGAAAAAGCCGATTACCCGGTCTTCTTCGATGCACTCTACACCGACGGTAAACTTGAGGCCTTTCTTGGGCCAGGGTCATTTTGGCAACGACTCCTCAATATCTTTACATTCGGTATCGCCCGGCTCTTTACACATGATAACGAAGCAGCGCTTCGTGTACTCAAAGAGCACGGATACAACACATCGAATCTAGGGGGACACTACGATACCACGGCATCACTCTCGGCTCGCTATGAGACATTGGTCGGCAAAACGCTCGCCTCCGCTGTCACTGCTCCGCTTCCAATTGACGACTGGATGAAGTCCGGCATTGTGGCAGCACATTCTATCGTATGGGAGAGCAACCTCAGTGACTTCAAAACTCTGCCGAAACGGGCTGAGAAACTTCTTGAGAAAGTCGCAGAGGTGACCGCAGAAAAAATAGGCTCCCGTGTGCTCGACATCACCTCCCGTGGCGGAGACCCGGAAGCAGTGCAGGCAGACTTAGAGAATTACCTCAAGGCTCTCTCGCCCGACGCCATCAAAACCGCATTTGCAGAGGGCGACAAGGATGCGGAATCGGTTCTCATTGCAAAAGCCCTTAGGGAAAAAATCATCAAAGAGCTCGAGCGCCAGGATAAAGATCCGAATTCGCCGTATATCACGAGCGAACTGGTAGCATTTGTCAGCGAGGTCACCGATGATCCAGCTTTTCATGAAGACGAAGAGAAAGCCTCAGAATAATGTTCTCATTAAAGGACCTTCCAGCGATTAGAGAGTGGCTTGAGCGCGCAACTCAGGAGTTCGGTGGGCAAGCCAAAGAGTGGACAAAGCAACAGATACCCAAGCTTTTAAACCTTTACCCACCCTACCTCGGTGCCGGTATCCGCGTCACGGGTTACGATAACAGCCATACCTGGTTTGATGTTGAAATGGAATTAACCCCGTGGAATCGTAATTACGTAGGGGTTCACTTTGGAGGCTCGCTCTACTCAATGTGCGACCCATTCTTCATGATGATCCTCATGCATAATCTCGGAAATGAGTTCGTCGTTTGGGATCGAGCTGCAGAGATTCAATTCAAACGTCCAGGACAAACGAAGGTTTTCGCCCGCTTTGAGATCCCCCCAGCAGAGATCGAATCACTCGCCAATGAGGCCAAGGAGAAGAAGACCATCAAGCCCGTCTTTCGTGTCGACGTTGTTGATGAGCAAAACAAAACAGTCGCTCGGGTATTTAAGACAGTCTACGTTAAATATGTTGGCGATGGTCCTCGCCACTCTCGTCAAGCGCGTCCCGATTTCCTCAAATAGGATTACGCTTCAAACCGCTTCATCACCAGCGAAGCATTGGTCCCGCCGAAGCCAAAAGAGTTACTTAAAACCGTATCGACTTTTCGTTCGCGCGCTGTGAGAGGTACCAGGTCAATGGGTCCATCAACCCGGCTAGGCTCCTCCAAATTCAGTGTCGGGGGTACGATCTGATCCCGAATTGCCAAGAGCGAGAAGACTGCTTCCACCGCGCCTGCCGCACCCAAAAGATGACCAATCGACGACTTCGTCGAAGACATCGAGACTTGGGTGCTGTCATAACCGGAAAAGAGACGTTCCACCGCCCCGAGCTCGATATCGTCGCCAAGCGGTGTCGAGGTTCCATGAGCATTGATATAATCAAGATCCTCAGGTGTGATCTGAGCCTGACGCAAAGCCGAGCTCATCGCACGGAAGGCACCGCCGCCATCGTCGGCCGGCGCGGTGATGTGGTGAGCATCGCCTGAGAGCCCGTACCCGACAACCTCCGCGAGGATCTCAGCCCCCCTTGCTTGAGCAAACTCCAGCGATTCAAGGACCAGCGCTCCGGCACCCTCGCCCATCACAAATCCATCTCGCCCTTTATCCCATGGTCGAGAAGCCCGGGTCGGCTCATCGTTGTAGCTTGTTGAAAGAGCGCGTGCCGCAGCAAAGCCTCCAAGCGCGAGACGGTTGATCGACGACTCAGCACTCCCGGCAATCATGACATCTGCATCACCGAACATAATCAAACGCGCAGCATCGCCGATGGCGTGCGAACCCGTGGCACAGGCGGTTGCAACAGCATGGTTCGGGCCGCGAAATCCCTTCAAAATGCTGACATAGCCAGAGAGCATATTCACCAGGACTGACGGAACAAAAAACGGTGAGATCCGTCGTGGGCCGCGTTTTTCGAGCAAGTCGTGGGTCGTCGAGATCCGCTCAAATCCCCCGATGCCTGAGCCCATCATTACCCCAGCGCGTAAACGTTCTTCTTCACTCAAGTCATCAAGCTTCGCACTCTCAAACGCCTCAGCTGCAGCGGCGACGCCAAGATGAATGAAACGCTCGAATCTCGAAACTTCCTTCGCTGGCATGAAATTCTCAGGCTGGAAACCAAATGCCGCATCATCGATCGAAGAGGCAATCTTGCAGGCTAAGTCCTCGACATTAAACGCATCGATTTTACGTGCGGCATTCTTACCCGCGAGCAGAGCTTTCCAGCTGCTTTCTGCCGTTGCCCCAAGCGGTGAGATGGCCCCTAGTCCTGTAATCACAACCCTGCGCAACTGCATCCTGCTCCTCCAATCTACAGACCGGTCTTACACCCCAAATGGGCCGCCCATTGCAACGCTCGTGCAAAGGTCCAGCAACAAACACGCACAAAATAGGGTCCGATGGTCGAGAAATTCTACGTTCGAATGCGGCATCAAGCCAGGAGGCGCATTATCTTCTTCCATAGATAGGAATATGGCTAACCCATAGAAGGATGAGACCTCTACATGGCATCAACCCTGACATTTGAGCGAAAAACCACGCTACCAGCTTCTCAGGCCGACGCCCTCGACTGGCACGCGAGGCCGGGGGCTTTTCAACGACTCTCTCCACCCTGGCAGGCGATCGACCTCGTTAAGCCCAACAACGGGATCCAAGCCGGGGCAACACTCATCATGAAGCTCTTGCTCGGGCCTCTGGGACTCCCCTGGCATGCTCTGCACGTCCCGACCGAAGGCTATGAAGGCTTCTGCGATATCCAAACCCGTGGTCCCTTCGCAGCGTGGCGGCATGACCACATCTTCACCGCGAAGAGCGACTCAGAGAGCATTCTCCACGACCGAGTAAGCTTTAAATTACCACTCTGGCCCCTCTCCCACCCGATCGCTGGCTGGGCAGTGAGAAAGATGTTGGACCGAATGTTTAACTATCGACATGCCACAACTGAAGAAGACCTAAAGCGTCATCAAGAATTTCAGGACGCACCTAGACTGAAAGTCGCGATTACCGGAGCCAGCGGCCTTATCGGGAAGGCTCTAAGTGCATTTCTCACTACCGGGGGCCACGAGGTCATCCATCTTGTCAGGCGTCCGTCCCGTGCAGGCAACGAAGCCCAGTGGGACCCCAACGCAGGAATCGTGGACCTCGAGAAGGTCGAGGGCCTTGATGCCCTCATCCACCTCGCGGGCGAGAGCATCGCTGGAGGTAGATGGAGCGACGCCTTCAAAACCAAAGTGTTTGAAAGCCGCGTATCATCAACCAGGCACCTACTAGAATCTTGTCGCAAAATGAAATCGCCCCCCAAGCAATTCTTAGGCGCTTCAGCCGTCGGGATCTACGGTGCACAACGAATCGACCCTTGCGCGGAAGACGCCGAACCAGGTACGGACTTCCTCGCGCATGTCTGCAAGCATTGGGAGCTAGAAGCCCAGAAGGCGGAAGACCTAGGCATGCGGGTAAGCATCGCCCGATTTGGTGTCGTCCTGAGTCCTAGGGGTGGCGCGCTGAAGAAGATGATGCTGCCTTTTCAAATGGGTGTTGGCGGTGCGCTTGGAGACGGTAAGCAGTGGATGAGCTGGGTTTCACTCTCCGACGCGGTGTACGCAGTGTATCACCTCCTGATGCGCAACGACCTTAAAGGTGCATTCAACATCACCGCGCCCAACCCAGTGAGTAATCAGGAGTTTACGAAGACATTGGGCAGCGTTCTCAAGCGCCCCACGATTTTACCAGTCCCTGGCTTTGCGATTAAAGCCGCCCTGGGCGAGATGGGCCAAGACTTATTACTCAAAGGGGTAGCCGCTCCCCCGACCCACCTTCAACAAGTCGGCTTTAAGTTTACGCACCCTCAACTCCAAGAGGCGCTTCGCCACGAACTTGGGCTTAAGAATACCTGAGGTTCCTATGACAACGATTGTTTGGTTTCGAAACGACCTGCGACTTGCGGATAACCCGGCCCTCGCCGACGGGGTGAAGCAGGGCGATATCATCCCGCTTTTTATTTGGGACGACTCTTCTGCGGATATTCATTATGGTTCTGCCGCCAAGTGGTGGCTTCATTACTCGCTCGACGCACTTGATCAGAGCCTCAAAGAGCGTGGTTCGCGCCTCCTTATTCGACGAGGTAAGCCGGCCGAGATCCTGCCCAAAGTCATTGCAGAGAGCGACGCCCACAAAGTGGTCTGGAACCGCCGCTACGACCCGCAGGGGATAGCTACCGATACCAAGCTCAAAGCCGCACTCGTCGAGATGAATATTGAGGTCGAGTCCTTCAATGGGAACCTCCTGATGGAACCCTGGGAGCTAAAGACAAAAACCGGCGGCCCCTACAAGGTATTCAGCCCATTCTGGAAGAACCTGATCTCTCATCCTCGTCCGCTCGCACCGATCGCAGCCCCCGGCAAGCTCTCACACATGCAACTCGGGACCGAACGACTCGAGGACCTTGAGCTGCGGCCAAAGCTATCGTGGGCAGATGGTTTCGGCGAGTATTGGACTCCCGGACACCACGCAGCCCAGGAGGCTCTAGACGCCTTCGCTGCATCTACTGCGCCCGATTACAACGCGCTGAGGAATCTCCCGGCGAAACCTGGAACCTCCCGTCTCTCGCCTCGATTGCGCTTTGGAGAAATAAGTCCGCGCCAAGTTTGGCAGAGTATCGAATCACACCATCCCAATGCACTTGAGGGAGAAGGCACCGAGGCATATCTCCGAGAAATTGGCTGGCGCGAGTTCGCCTACCATTTGATCTACCATTTTCCAGAAACAATCGAGGCCCCCCTTCGACCTCAATTCGAACGGTTCCCCTGGCGCGATGCTCCCGAGGAACTCAAACGTTGGCAGAAAGGGACGACCGGATTTCCCATCGTCGACGCCGGCATGCGCGAGCTATGGCATACGGGCTGGATGCACAACCGGGTGAGGATGATCGTCGCCTCATTCTTGGTAAAGAACCTCCTCATCTCCTGGCAAGAAGGCGCGGCCTGGTTTTTCGATACACTGGTAGATGGCGATCTGGCCAGCAATACACTTGGGTGGCAATGGGCTGGCGGATGTGGCGCAGATGCGGCGCCTTATTTCCGGATCTTCAATCCAATGTCGCAAAGCGAGAAGTTCGATGGGGAGGGTGACTATATCCGAAAGTGGGTACCGGAGATTGGCAGCCTCTCCAATAAGTGGATCCACCGCCCCTTCGAAGCAAAAGGCCTGGAGCTGCAGCTGCAAGGCATCAAACTCGGAGAGACCTACCCCGAGCCCATCGGAGAACATAAGCTCGCCCGCGAACGCGCGCTACGGGCATTCGATGTGGTCAAAGGTGCCGCCTGATGGCTTGGATGCTGATCGCTCACGTCGGGGCCACTCTCGCAATGACTGGACTTATTTGGCTCATCCAGTGCGTCCACTATCCCCTCTTTGCACAGGTCGGTGCGGAAGCATTCCAAGAATATCATGCGAGGCATACACAGTGGATCACACCGATCGTCGGTCCACTGATGTTGGTTGAGCTCGGAACAGCTTTTTGGCTAGTTCAAACGCCACCGGCGGGCTTACCGATTTGGCAAATCTGGGTGGGTCTTGGGCTAGTCATCGTGATTTGGGCATCCACAGCTCTTTTGCAAATCCCTCTGCACAACTCTCTAGGTCGTGGGCTCGACGTTGAGGCAATCCAAAAGCTCGTGACAGGCAACTGGGTAAGAACCATCGCCTGGTCGGTTCGTAGCGTCTTGGTCCTATGGTGGGTTCAACTCTTGGTGCAGGAATCTAGCTTCTAGGTAAGTTATCGCCACTGCGTATCGGTAGCGACTTCCAGGTATGCTTCAAGTCGCGTGTTGAGAATATCTACAGCCTCAGTTGCTGTATCCGCGCCAAAACACGCATCGTCTGAAATCCTCGCGAAGCGCGCACGCTCATCAATGGGTTTATCCGCGAGCTTGCCGCTCCAGCCCTCACAGCGCATACCGATAAGCAATCGGTTAAACTGCCATGCGTAAGCCATTTCGGATAAAGTCCCCGCCCCACCGCCAAGCGCTATAGCGGCATCCGCATGAGCCACCAAGGAGTTCCGTGAAAGGCCGATACCGGTGGCCAAAGCGACGTCAACAAATGGATTCGCATCTTGGGTGCGCCCGGAGGGAAGTATCGCGACTGTCGCGCCTTCGAAGGTCTCAGGGCTTTCTTTGGCACCACGACATACCGCTTCCATAATGCCTTCTCGCCCACCACACAGAACGCGGTAGCCGGCCTCAACCAATGTGGCACCAAGGGATTCGGCGAGCGCCAAACGTGTATCGCCAGCCGGCACAACGCTGTTGCCCATCACTGCAATCAAAGGTCTTCGCTTCCGCTCCATCTAGGAACCCTCTGAGGCTGCTTGAGCAATGCCTCCCTTAAACGCTGAAGCGCTCGCTCCAGCCCGACGAAAGGCCTCCTCGGCCTCAAAGACAACGAGGAGAATCGTTGCGATCCAAAGGATATCGGCTACCAGCAGGTGAATAAGCTGCATCCAACCCGGCGCATAAAGCAATACATTTACAACCCCAAGAATGACCTGCAGCGATACCAACCCCAAGACCCACTTCACTGCGTCCTTCACGATGGGTGACTGTGTTCGACTCAGAAATAAAGATGCCAAGAGCATCATTCCGGCCGCAACGACCGATGCCACAATGGGATGTACGATACGGAGCCGGATCAAAAAGTGTTCACCGACCGAGGTACCTTCTTGGATGCGGGCCATCAAGCCTCCATCATCGGCAGGCGACACCGGGAAAAGGGTATCACCAAGCGCGGTGATCGCACCGGTCATCCCGACAATCACGAAACCTACCAGCATCGCAACACTCAACCCGGAGACCTTGAGTGGAGCATCAGCTCTCTCGCGTGTCGCCCAAAGAGCAGAGAGAGCGCCCGCCCCCAATAAGCCATTGGTGTTCATCAAATGAAGTGCAATAACGACCGCACGCTGGACCGAATCGTTCTTGTCCACGAGCCCTTCAAGAACCAAGACCGCACCGAGAGCCGCTTCTGCCATAACGAAGGCCAGCGTAATCCAAGCCCAGGTACGTGCGCGTTCGCCTTTTGAGAATACCTTTACCGCCTTCCATACGAGGACGACTGTAAAAATGAGGGTCAGGCCGGAGGTCGCGCGATGGGTAAGCTCGATGATTGTCTCCGCCCCCGCGTCTCGGGGGATGATCTCCCCATGACAGGTGGGCCAATGTTCTCCACAACCAGCACCAGAGCCGGTAATCCGTACCCAAGCTCCCCAGAGGATTACCAGGAGGTTGTATCCCGTCAGCCCCCATGCAAACCGGGCAAATGACTTGCGTGCCGTTTCGTCCATCACGTGTCTCTTTTCTTGTTACGGGACCACTGAGCGAGCCATCCACTGGTCGATGCACCACTCCCAAATCCACCGTTGGTGTCCTTCGGGTTTCAGCTCCAGAATGTCAACGCTCTCAAGCGTCGTTCGGACCACCGAAAAGAAACCGCATTTACCCTGGTTCGCGAGGTCTTCATCCTGATTCCAGCGCGACTCACCCGGACTCGCGAGACTTGAGTAGTCGCGCTTTTGGTGCTCGCTCAAAGACTCCCAAGTTGCCTCAACCCAAGGTTCATCTGATACAATATTCGCCCGTCCCTTCGCTCGGATCTGCAGCTGAAGCTTGGGGGCATACCAAACAAAGCTGACTTGCGAAGAGCCGATAATCTCCTGGCATTTCGGTGAGCGGTAATCGGTAAAGAACTCAACGCGCCTCGAACGCTCAGAGCAATTACGCATAACAACGACTCGGCCTTCCGGTCCACGAGAACCTTCGGTGCAGAGAACTGGATAGCGAAACGCGTGACGTTTATCCGCGGTGGCTCGTCGGAGATGTGACCAGGAACGGTCCCACAGGTCGAGGGCTTCCCCTCGGTCTAGGCCAAGAATTTCTACCATAACTCTAAGTTGCACACCCCGAGCAAAAAACTCAAGCTTGTCGGCGCTCTGCGCTAATTTCCTCTCGAAAATCCGCCCAAGCCTCGGTCGAAGCATCATCTCGAGCAAGCTCATAAACCCGCTCAAGCCATCTACATCGATTCTGAGCGTTTTTTGTGAAAATCAGGTCCATGACTGCGAAAGGTAGAGGCTCCGCCGCTTCTTCCCAGGGTTTAAGTAGTCTCGTAAGCTCGCCAAGTCTGGTTGCGTCTTCCCCTAGCTCAAGGGCCCAGCGCTCAAGAAGCCGTCGATTGATATGTGCCGCCCGGCGAACGATGAGCTCAACGTCTTGAAGGAGGCCCGTCGCCTCGTGTTCAGCACCATGCGCCAGGCGAAAACAGGGCCCAATCGTGTAGGTAACCGTCCGGTGGGCGGAAACCGAAAATGTCTTCGCCGGAATCACCAGTGCCGCACCCACAATGCCGATTGGCAGGATATCTACATCCTGGGTCTTCGAAAGCTCCGCCGCCATCATAGAGAGCCCTCGTCGAAAGTGCCCCGAGCCTACCGGACGACGGCCAGTCGTCGTGTAATAGCCGGCACCCAAGATTGCACCATCGTCACTGTAATGTCCCAGTGCCCGAGTCCCCTGGGGAAAGATAGCGACATCCACCCCAAGCTCCTTGATGACCTGGCTGGACTCTTCGATGATTTTTAGGCCAGCCCCCGGCGTTTTACGGTCTACAAAAATCATCCCCGAGCGCTCCATCGCGCGCCCTATTCCTAAAATCGAGTA